>JAZNUA010000111.1:0-12226 GCA_045592045.1 Congzhengia sp.
AAACGGAAGCTCCGTTGATTGTACAATTGTTCGGTAACGAACCCGAGGTTATGGCAGAAGCCGCAAAAATTTTAGAAGACACAGGCATAAAGTATCTGGATATAAATATGGGGTGCCCTGCTCCCAAAATCGTCAAAAACGGCGATGGTTGTTCTTTGATGAAAGATGAAGTATTAGCAGCTAAAATTGCCGAAACGGTCGTAAATTCCGTTTCCATTCCCGTAAGTGTGAAATTCCGTTCAGGCTGGGATAGCGATCACATAAACGCAGTATCTTTTGCTAAGACTATGGAAAATTCAGGCATTTCTTCTGTGACAGTACACGGAAGAACGAAGGACCAGTTTTACTCGGGATATGCAGATTACGATATTATACAACAGGTTAAGGAAGCGGTCGGTATACCTGTCATTGCCAACGGCGATGTTACTGATGCTTTATTAGCCGAGAAAATTTTATCAAAAACCGGCTGCAGCAGCTTAATGGTAGGTAGAGGTGCATTAGGTAATCCTTTCATTTTTAAGGAAATAAAATCATATTTTAACAAAAAAATCTATTCGCCTGACTATGCCGAAAGAAAAAAAGCTATTCTGCGTCATATTGACCTTACGGAAGAATACAAGCCTGAAAGAATTGGCGCAGCTGAAATGAGAAAGCATATTGCATGGTATATAAAGGGGATTCCTCACTCTTCGAAATTTAAAGCGCATGCATTCACATTAAAAACTTACAATGAAATGCGTTCACTAATAAATCAAATTTTTTAGAGCTATAAATAAACAATAAGCGGGTCATCTTATGATGACCCGCTTATTGTTTATTAAAATTATCACACTTATTTTTTGTTATTTATCATTTCTTCTGCCTGAGCCAAGGAAGTTTTTGATGTTTCATCTCCGCTTATCATATAGGCTATCTGAGATATTTTTTCTTCTTTTGTCAGTTCTGTTATTATTGTATTTGTCTTTTCTCCATCACTTGATTTGGAAATTTTAAAGTGGTTGTCTGAAAGTGCTGCAATCTGCGGCAAATGAGTTACACATATAACTTGTTTGTTTTTTGCTATTTCTAATAATTTCACACCAACTTTACTTGCTGTAATGCCGCTTATACCTGTATCAATTTCGTCAAAAATCAAAGTTTCGGCGCTATCTCCATCTGTAAGAACATTCTTCATAGCAAGCATAATTCTTGAAAGTTCGCCGCCTGATATAATCTTTGTCAACGGTTTTTGAGGCTCACCTCTATTAGTAGATATTAAAAATTCTACTTTATCAATTCCGTTTTTTGAAAGCTCATTTTCTGAAAACACCACTTTAAAACAAGCATCAGCCATATTAAGTTCGGTTAATTGAGAATTTATTTCTCGTTCTACAATTATAGCATTTTCTTTACGAATTGTGCTTATTTTTTCTGCTAATTCCATTGTTTTTTTGCTAAGTGACGCAATTTCTTTTTCGAGCTCTGCTTTTTTTACATCGGAAAAAGTAATCTTATCTAACTCCTTTTGCGCCTCAGCTAAATAATTTAATATATCTTCTTCACTGTCGCCGTATTTTCGCTTTAAACGAAAAATTGTATCCAGTCGCTCTTCTATTTCATCCAGTGAAATTTCTTCAAAATTCACACGATCTAATTTGTGCCTTATATCACTTGTGATATCCTCTATATTGCATAATACCTCATTTATTTTTTCTGATATTGCTTCTAAAGAATCATCGGGTATTTTGTCGATTAGTCTTCGCGCCTGAGAAACCAAACTATATGCTGTTTCCTCATCATTTTCGTATAAAATGCTTAGAGCACCTGTGCATTTTATTGAAAAATCTTCTTTATTTTTTATAAGATTTCTTTTTGATTTCAGCTCGTCTTCTTCGCCTTTTATAATATTTGCATCAGTTATTTCATCTATTTCAAATTGCAAAAGGTCTATTTTTCTTTTTTTCTCACTTTCGTCTACATCAAATTCATTCAATTCTTTGCGACAAGCAACAAGCTCTTTGTATACATTTTTATATTCCAAAAAAATATCCTCATTTTTATCGCTGCAGAATGCATCTAGAAAATCTATATGACATTTCGAGTCCAAAAGCGCCTGATTATCGTGCTGTCCGTGAACATTTATCAAACTTCTGCCTACATCTCGCAAAACTGATACAGGTACAGTTTTGCCTGCTATTTTACAGATATTTTTTCCGTCAGGAGAAATTTTACGGGAAACTATAAGACTTCCGTCATCATCAAGTTCAAAATCGAGTTCTGATAGTTCCTGCCTTACTCTTTCATCAACATAAAATAATCCTTCTACACAGGCATAACTCTCACCGTGTCTTATAATATCCTTGCCTGCCCGTTCACCCAACAAAATATTAACAGAGCCAATAAGAATAGATTTACCAGCACCTGTTTCACCTGTTAAAACAGAAAAGCCATTATTAAAATTTATATCTGCCCTTTTTATAAGTGCAATATTTTCTATGCTTAAATTAAAAAGCATACCAACAACCCTTTCAATAATCAGCTTTTTACCATTATGCTAATTTTTTCTGCAAGATGACTTGCGGATTTTTCATTTTTTGCAATGCAAATAATTGTATCATCACCGGCAACACAACCTAATAACTCCTCTAACCCCATAGAATCAATGACATAACCCACCGCCTGTGCCATGCCAGAGTGTGTTTTAATAACAACAGTATTTAAAGCGTAATCTACCGTTATCACAGAATTAACAAGTATAGAATTAAGATTTTTATCCGAAGCAGTTCCTTCTTTTGTGTTGCTTTGTGCATATCTGTATACTCCACTATCATCTAAAACTTTAACAAGTTTCAAATTCTTTATATCACGAGATACGGTCGCTTGTGTTACATTATAGCCCGCCTCTGACAAACGCCTCGCTAGCTCTTCTTGAGTATCTATTTTATTTGTTGCAATAAGATCAAGAATTTTTGAATGTCTGCTTATTTTCATATCAGTTCTCCTTTTTTATCAGTTTGTCGTGGAGTGCACTGAAAAACTTAAAGCCGTGTAGCTTTATCAATTTGAAACGCTCTTTTGCTGCACTAATCACAACCGATTCCCCGCTTTTTATCGTAACAAACATCTGACTGTCAGCAGCAACTACCGCTTTTGAATCATCTGTCGAACGGTTTTTTATAGTAATTTTTTTATTGCCGGGTACTATAATCGTTCTCGAATACATTTTGTGCGGACATATAGGAGTAATAATCATAATATCCATCGACGGGTCTGCGATCGGACCGCCTGCAGATAAGGAATACGCCGTAGAACCGGTGGGTGTAGATATAATAACTCCATCAGCCATAAAATGGTCGACAAACTCATCGTCTAAATACACATCAAACTCCAGAATTTTAAGCAAAGAATTCTCACGGGTTATGATAATATCATTAAGCGCCAAAGCATTATTCTCTTGATTTTTTACAGAGAGCATAGCTCTTTCCTGAAGCTGATATTCACCGGACAACAACTTATCTATATCATCTTTAATGTTACTTTTTTCAATTTCAGCTAAAAAACCAAGTCGTCCTAAATTTACACCAACTACTGGAATATTAAGTCTGGCGGAAATTTTAGATACAGAAAGCAAAGTGCCATCGCCACCTAACACTAAAAAAACATCCATCTCTGAAAATTTCTCCTGAGGTATATAATGAACATTGGAAATTTTCTTATTTAAAAGGTTATCCTCTACACATACATTTGCTCTGTTTCCTATTAAATTCACAATTTCATTAGCCAAAGCAAAATCTTTATCCTTTTGCTCGTTTGCAATAAGAAGTATATTCAAAACCCTCACTCCAAAATTTATAATTATGCATTTATACATATATTATATTATAATAATACAAAATAAGCAAGTAAAATTTTAAATTAGCATAAAAAAAACACCCCAAGAAAGTCTTGGGGCGTTAAATTCAGATTAGTTTAATTCTGCAAAGTATTTGATTGTTCTAACCATCTGGCTTGTGTATGAGTTTTCGTTGTCATACCATGAAACAACCTGTACTTCGTAAAGGTCATCAGAAATCTTTGATACCATTGTCTGTGTAGCATCAAATAATGAACCGTATGTGATACCGATAACATCAGAAGATACGATTTCTTCTTCGTTGTAACCGAATGAAGCAGATGATGCAGCTTTCATAGCAGCGTTGATGCCTTCTTTTGTTACATCTGTGCCTTTTACTACAGCTGTTAATATTGTTGTTGAACCTGTCGGAACAGGAACACGCTGAGCAGAACCGATAAGTTTGCCATTTAACTCAGGGATAACTAAGCCGATAGCTTTAGCAGCACCTGTTGAGTTAGGAACAATATTAATTGCACCCGCTCTTGCGCGTCTTAAATCGCCTTTTCTGTGAGGACCGTCTAAAATCATCTGGTCGCCAGTATATGCGTGGATTGTAGACATGATACCTGACTGAATAGGAGCATAGTCATTTAATGCTTTAGCCATAGGAGCTAAGCAGTTTGTTGTACAAGATGCAGCAGAAATGATTGTATCATCAGCTGTAAGTGTACCTTCGTTAACACTGAAAACGATTGTTTTTAAGTCGTTACCAGCAGGAGCTGAAATAACTACTTTCTTCGCACCGGCATCGATGTGAGCCTGTGACTTTTCTTTTGAGCAGTAGAAACCTGTACATTCTAATACAACATCTACGCCGATTTCGCCCCAAGGAAGATCTGCAGCCTTAGGTTCTGAATAGATTGTGATTTTTTTACCGTCAACTACGATGTAGTTTTCACCGGCTTCAACTGTGTGACCGTCATATCTGCCCTGTGATGAGTCATACTTTAAAAGATGAGCAAGCATCTTAGGATCTGTTAAGTCGTTGATAGCTACTACTTCGTAACCTTCTGCACCGAACATCTGTCTGAATGCCAAACGACCGATACGACCAAAACCGTTAATTGCAACTTTTACTGACATTGTGGAATTCCTCCTAAAACATTGTTATTTTTTTATCAATTTTAATTACCAAGAATATAATACACTAAATTCAATCAATGTTCAAGTATTTTTTTCATTTTTATGAAAAATATTCATATTTTTGGCGATTTTTTTACTTTGATTGGTAATCTTTAAGTACTCTTACCGTTTTTATAACAGGTTTATCTATAAGAATTTCATTAGATGTTGGACGAGTAGCTATTTCATCAACTACATCCATACCCTCTACTACTTTTGCAAATGCTGCATATTCACCATCTAAAAATTCTCCATCATCATGCATAATAAAGAATTGTCCACTGGCAGAATCTTTAATATTTGTTCTGGCAAATGAAACAACTCCTCTTTTATGAGAAAGTTTATTTTCTATACCATTACTTGCAAATTCGCCCTTAACTGTTCTTCCGCAACCACCAATGCCGTCACCATTAGGCGAGCCACCCTGAATCATAAATCCTTCAACTGCTCTGTGGAACACTAAGCCGTCATAATATTCTTCTTCAACAAGCTCTAAGAAAAACTCAACTGTCATAGGTGCATATTCAGGCAACATCTCCATAACAATTTTTCTGTCATCTTCCATTGTGATTTGTACATATTTCATTTTTTCTTCTCCTTTTTGGGCTGTTTCTTCTTTTTCTTTACATCCTGAAAAACCAAGTGCTAAAAATAAACTTAACACCAGTGATATAGCCTTCATCATTTTCATATTGTTCTCCTTCTTATACAATAGGTTTAGTTATAGCTGTAAAGCAATCACAAAAAGCATCGCGCGCTGCTTTTGCTGTATTTTCATCATTAAAAACACCATAACAAGTGGCTCCGCTACCGCTCATAAGTGCCGCAACAGCACCATTATTATACAAAGTATTTATTATTTTGTCAATATCAGGATAAATTTCAACAACTATATCCTGCATAACATTTTTCATATTTTCCTTTGCTTTTTCAATGTTTTTATCAGCAAGTGCCGAAATCAGCTCTCTGTTATTGACTATATTGTACTGTTTAGTATTATCTATTCTGTTGTAGATTTCCTTTGTGCTTATGGGAATATTCGGGTTTACCAATAGAATATACACATCATCAGGCAATCCTGAAACCTGGGTTAGCTTTTCCCCTATCCCCTCTGCTAAAGCAGGCTTATACTGAACACAAAAAGGAACATCCGCTCCTAGTAAAAGTCCTAATTCCATAAGTTTTTCTGTGGTTTGATTAAGACAACATATTTCATTTATTCCTCTTAACACAGCGGCAGCATCTGTACTTCCTCCTGCCATACCTCCCGCTATGGGAATACATTTTTTTATTTTTATATCAAACCCAAAAGGAATATCAAATGTTTTAATCATCAGCTCACAAGCTTTGTATGCAAGATTATCGCTTCCATCGGGAATCTGCGGATTATCGCAAACTACAGTAATGTTTTTATCATTTCTTTTTTTAATGGATACAATATCGCACAATTCAACCGACTGCATAACCATAGATACACTATGGTAGCCATTATCCAAAACACCTGTGACATCTAAAGACAGATTTAATTTACCGTAAGCTTTAAAGTCCATAATCGCTCCTAAAAGACAAAATCAAACTCAATGTCGTACATTTTGACTGTGTCACCTTCGTCAATTCCTGCATCCTCTAATGCCTTTATAATGCCGTTTGTCCGCAAAGCATTCTGAAAAAATTGCAAAGACTCATAATCTTCAAAGTTAGTGCTCTCAATGATTTTGAGCACAAGCTCACCCTCAACATAGTACTCGCCGTCGTACTTTTCAACTTTAAAGCCGTCGCCTAATTCTTTAATGCTCTCAAAATCGTCTTCTTCGACATCAAATTCAGGAACAGGAATATCTTTAAGCTTACCTGCCACAATTTTCATAAGCTCGTCCGTTCCCTTATGGGCAGCAGCAGATATGAGATATACTTCATATCCTCTGCTCTTCATTTCTTTTTCAAATTCTTTTACTTTTTCTTCGTCATAAGCAACATCGGTCTTATTGCCCACAACGATTTGCGGTTTATTGGGAAGCTCAGAATTAAATTTTTCCATTTCAGAACAAATGATATCAAAATCTTCGATCGGGTCTCTTCCCTCTATACCGGAAACATCAACCACATGAAGCAAAAGTCTTGTTCTTTCTATATGCCTTAAAAATTCATGTCCTAATCCAATACCTGTATTAGCACCCTCAATAATGCCCGGAATATCTGCCATAACAAAATTTCCTGCATCACCTGCTGTAACAACTCCCAGATTAGGTTCGAGCGTTGTAAAATGATAGTTTGCAATTTTTGGTCTTGCACTGCTGACAGAAGATAACAGTGTAGATTTTCCTACATTTGGAAAACCTACAAGTCCAACATCGGCTAACAGCTTTAACTCCAGAATCAATTCTCTTTCATTTGTTTTCTGCCCGGGTTTTGCAAACTTTGGTACCTGTCGTGTAGGTGTAGCAAAATGAGTGTTTCCAAAACCGCCCTTACCACCGCGGGCAGCAACAAATTCGTCTCCTGCTTTTCTTAAGTCTGCAATAATCTTACCGCTTTCTGCATCCTTAACCAAAGTACCCGCAGGAACCTTGATGTACAAGGACTCTCCGTTTTTTCCAAATGATTTTTTCGCTCTTCCGTCTTCTCCATTGGCTGCTTTGTAAACTCGTTTATGGCGAAAATCATAAAGCGTAGTCATCTGTGGATCAACTATCAAAACAACATTGCCACCATGGCCGCCGTCTCCTCCGTCAGGTCCGCCTGCAGCAACATATTTTTCTCTATGAAAAGAAACCAATCCGTTTCCGCCGTTTCCTGCCTTTACACTAATAATCGCTGTATCTGCAAACATTACATTTCTCCTTTTGAATTACTCTCCCTTAACATAGGGAAGAAAAATAATTACCTTTGTTCCCTCGCCTACTTTACTTTCAACTTTTATATTGCCGTCGTGGGCATCTATTATACCTTTTGAAATTGATAACCCCAAGCCTGTACCGCCTAATTCACGGCTCCGTGCCTTGTCGACCCTATAAAATCTTTCGAAAATTCTTTCCAAATCCTGTTCAGGAATACCAATACCGTTGTCTTTAACTTCTATAAAAAAGTCACTATACAGGCGTCCTGCTCTGATTTGGATTTTTCCTCCATTTTGGGTATACTTTATGGAGTTTGAAATAACATTATATAAAACCTGTTCAAGCTTATCCCTGTCGCCGTAATAATCAGGAATTTCAGCGATTGCCTCGAAACTCAATCTATGACCTTTTTCGTCTGCCACCAATGACATAGTGGATATAACATCATTTATCATAGCTTTTAGAGAAAATGTGCTTCTGTTCAATACCATTTTCCCTTCAAGACTGGAAATTAACAATAAATCTTTAACCAATCTTGTCATTCGGTCTGTTTCATTTAATATTGTATTTGTAAATGTTTCTGCTGTTTTGTTATCGCCAATAATATCCAAAAGAGTTTCTGCGTGAGATTTCACTGTAGTAAGAGGCGTTTTTAATTCATGGGAAACATTGGCTACAAATTCTCGTCTTGACATTTCAAGCCTTTGCTGTTTAGTTACATCATGAAACACCGTCAAAACACCATCGGTTTTATTTTTTTCATTTTTAAATACTGCAAAATTAACCTTGAAAGCAGTTTCTTCAATTGTGATTTCACGCTCACAAAAGCGACTGTTATCCAAATATAACAGGTCACCTATCTTTATGTTTGCTTCCAACTTGGCAAAAAGCTTGTCAAATTTATATTTGTCAACATCCTTAATCTTTAACGCCTTGTGCGCTGTGGAGTTGATGTGAATAATTCTGCCTTTTGTATCAAAGGCAATGACGCCGTCGGTCATATTCTGAATAATAGCTTCAATCTTGTTTTTTTCTGTTGAAAAGTCAGATATTGTTTTTCTGAATTTGCCCGACATATCGCTGACTGCTTCTATAAGAGCACCGATTTCATCTTTTGTTTTTGCAGGTTCTATCTTTGTATCAAAATCGCCTTCAGAAATCTGTTTGGCACTTTTGGTCAAAGAAGAAAGCGGAACTGAAATTTTTCTTGCAACGAGAATGCTTACAATTATGGATATAACGATACTGCCTAAAAGTAATTGCAGGCATATAATTATTATTGCGTTAGTTTCTTTATGTATATCGGATTTTGTGTCATAGATATATACTATAAAATCCGCATTTTCTCCATTGACAGGAACCGCATAATCTAGCTTGCTTGATGCATATTCAACACTATCTCCAACATTACCCGAAAGAGCAGCAATATAATTTTTAGAATCAATATAGCTGTCATCGCCACTACCGTTTGATGACAAGGAGTTATTTATATCGATAATGGAATATGTTCTGTTATTATCAATACCTAATACTTTATGTACACTGTTCATTTCATCATCAATCTGCTCAATACCGTCTATTGCAGCAGATTCCAGTCTTTTCACAAAATCATCGGTAAACACCATCTGCATTTCACTTTTAAATTCATTGCAATGAAATGCATAAACCCGAAGTACTAAAAATGTGCCTGCAACCATCATAATCGCAAGCACAAAAAGTACAAATATGGTTATTAGTTTCATCTGTAAACTTTTAAACATATCTATAAATTCCTTTTTAGTTATTTTTTGAAATAATATCCCACTCCGCGTTTAGTAAGAATATACTTAGGATTACTGGAATCATCTTCAATCTTTTCACGAAGTCTTCTTACTGTTACATCTACAGTTCTCACATCACCGTAAAACTCATATCCCCACACACTTGAAAGCAAAGCCTCTCGTGTGAAAATGCGATTAGGCTGTGTAACCAAGAATTTCAAAAGCTCGTACTCTCTTAATGTCAAATCTAACACTTCATCATTTTTGACAGCTTCGTAACGCGTAGCATTTATAATGAAATTATCATCAATACTTATTCTTTCATCTGTATCTGCTGCAACATCGTTTGCTACTCTGCGCATATTAGCCTTAACTCTGGCAATCAGTTCACGAACTGAGAATGGTTTTGTAATATAATCATCGGCACCAAGTTCAAGACCTAAAACCTTGTCAACTTCCTCATCACGAGCTGTAATCATAATGATGGGAACATTTAACTTTTCACGAACCTTTCTGCAAACATCAAAGCCATCCATCTTGGGAAGCATAATATCAAGAAGTATAAGGTCCGGAGTCTGAGATAAGGCAGCTTCTAAAGCACTCACACCGTTATCTGCGGTCAAAACTTCAAACCCTTCTTTTTCAAGGTTAAACTTTAAAATATCAACTATCGGTTTTTCGTCATCCACGACAAGAATTTTTCTGTCCATATTTAATACCCCTTTAGTGTATTATTTTTATAAGATTAACAGTAACATCCAAAATATAATTTAAATACACATATTACATTATAAATTATTTTGTAGAATATGTCAATTGTAATAAATAAAAAACAAAAAAAAATATTTTTTTGTTGAATATTTGCTGATTTTGTAATATAATACTTATAATTATAATTATTAGGAGTATAATCATGAGAAAAGTTTTATCTGTTTTATTAACTTTGGTTATGACTGTTTCACTTACATACAGCACTGTTTGTGCCACTACTAACAGAATGAAAGGCGAGGATACAGCGAAAACAAATGAGCAGGCCGCCGAGGTCAACGAAAGTGATGGCAATAAAGCATCTTCTGATAATAAGAAAGAAAAAAAGTCAGAAGACACCGAAACAAAATCTTCAAAAGAAGAGCCCACTGAGGATGCCGAAAAAAAACAGGAAGAAAAAGATGCACCCGTTGATACAAAGCCAACTATAAAAGCAGAGGCATATTTGGTTTTTAACCCCTCTACTGGTGTTGTAATATTGGAACAAAATACTGATGCTCGTGTCTACCCCGCTTCTACAACAAAAATTATGACAGCATACCTTGCTTTAATGCACCTTGATTTGTCCAAAGAATGTGTCGTAAGCAAGTCCGCTGTAGATATAGAAAAAGACGGCTCTAATATGGGACTTTTGTCTGGCGAAAAATTGACAGTAAAACAACTGCTTGAGGCTTTAATGATACAGTCTGCAAACGACGCTGCAAATGTTTTGGCTGAGGAGGTGTCAGGCTCTTTGAGCGAGTTTGTAAAGCTTATGAACTCCACTGCAGAAGAGCTTGGTATGAAAGATACTCATTTTGAAAATCCTCACGGTTATCATCACGACAACCACTATACAACAGCTCGCGATATGGCAAAGTTAGCAGCAGTTGCAATGGAAAATGAAGTTTTTGCCGAAATGGCCGCTATGAAGCGACTTGTTATTCCACCTACAAATAAATATAATCAAGAAAGAAAATTTGCTACAAGAAATGCTATGATAAATCAGTACAGTGATTTGAGTATTCAGTACAGATTTGCAACAGGAATAAAAACAGGACACACAAACAGCGCTGGTTATTGTTTTGTGGGCAGTGCAACAAAAAACGATATGGATCTAATTTCCGTAGTTTTTAAATCAACCAGTTATGAACAAGCCTTCATAGATACCAAGAAGCTGTTTGAGTATTCATATTCAAATTTCCGCTCGCGTACCGTAATAAAGGCAAATGATTTGGCTTCAACCTGTAATGTTAAATGGGCACGGGGTAAGGATCATCTTATTTTAAAAACTAATAAGGATGTTCAGACTATACTTCCCAGAAACAATTTTTCAGAAGAGCTGTTAAGAAGCGAAATTATTATAAACGAAAACATCACTGCCCCTGTTAAAGAAGGACAGGAATTAGGATGTGTAAAATTTTTCTATGAAGAAAAGCTTGTGGCCGAATCAAAGCTCTATGCAAGCCGTGATGTTTCAAGAAGTATCTTAAAACAATGTTTTTCGTTTTTACTTAATAAATTCTTTCTGATTTTCCTGGGGCTTATTGCTGTTTTAATAATAATTTTAAGAATCAGAGTCGTAAATCAGAAAAAACTCCGTCGTAAAAGAAAAAAAGCCAGAGGGATGTAAATATGTCAAATAACGAAACTAAATTTGAATTTTTTCCGAGCAATTTGAAACGGCTCATAAAGAAGAACAACATTAAAAATATTGACTTAGCCAACCATCTTGGGCTTTCAAAATCGGCTATCAGCAATTATATTTCAGGAGTTTCTGTTCCAAAGCTTGCAGTAGCAACGGAAATTGCTACATACTTTGATGTTGATTTTAAAAGTCTTCTATATGTTGAAAATTGCGACAATCATACCTTAAAAGAAGGAGG
>JAZNUA010000112.1:0-4568 GCA_045592045.1 Congzhengia sp.
GCGTGGACAAAAGCATTATAAAGACCACAGGAAGACTTGTTAAAATCAGAGGGGAGATTTATCTTGCACTGGAGAGCTTTTGTACTGATGGCAAAGCAATACAGAAAAATATTCCCCAAAGTGATGCAGTAGAGGTTTTAACAGGTCTCGTTCCGGAATTTTATAAGCAAATGAATATAATTACCACCGGAGGAAACTGTGAGGTAAAGGTTTCCAAAAAAAATAAAGTAACTATTATAGATAAAATAAACAAAGAAGCAAATAAAGAGGTTTCTTTGAATCACAACAGAAAAAAAGAATATATTATCCCTGCCGATAAGCCTGTGGATTTTTTGATAGCATTAGGTGTACAGGACAAATCAGGAAGGATATTTGATAAAAAACGCTCAAAATTCAGGCAGATAAATCGTTTTTTGGAAACTGTTTCCGATGTTGAGGATAAGATTGTGACAGGAGATGATTTATACATACTCGATTTGTGCTGCGGTAAGAGTTATTTAAGCTTTGCGCTTTACTACTATTTTACTCAAATCCGTGGATATAAAGTATGTATGGATTGTGTTGATTTAAAACGCGATGTTATAGAATATTGCACATCAGTTAAAGATAAATTGAACTACACAGGCCTTAACTTTTCAGCAGGTGATATTCGGGAGTTTGAGGTAAAGCGAACTCCTGACCTTACTGTTTCATTGCACGCTTGCGATATTGCTACTGATATAGTATTAGAAAAAGGAATAGCAGCAGGCTCCAAGGTTATAATGTCTACCCCCTGTTGCCACCATGATGTTATGGAACAGCTAAAGCCGAAAGGCACAAACTGTGATTTTTTATTGGAGCACTCCATATTAAAACAGAAATTTGCCGATGCAGTGACAGATGCCTTGCGGTGTAAGATGCTTCAAATTCACGGATATGATGTAAATGCTCTTGAACTTATAGACCCTGAGGAAACGCCAAAAAATGTGCTTATCAGGGCAGTTAAAACTAAAAAGGCAAACACAGAAAAACTTAAAAATGAATATATAAATGCATGTAAAATGCTGGATATAAAACCGTATCTTTTTGAAATAATTGATGAACGATAACACAAGAAAGAGCTGTAGAACAATACAAGAGGTGATTCATAAAGTGCGAAGAGAGAGCATAAAACAAATAATGAAATTTGCCGTTGTAGGAATTTTTAATACTCTGGTTGACTGGACGGTTTTTTATATAATGTTTTCCCAGATAGGATTTTACAAGGGAGTAGCACAGGTAATAGCTACGAGTATTTCTATGTGCGGAAGTTACATAATAAACAAGCGGTGGACCTTTAAGGAAAAAAGCAAAGCTTACAAAAAACAGATAGAAAAGTTCATTGTGACTAACTTATTAGCTATGAGTATAACCATTGTTTTGATGTATATATTCAATGATTTGATTCATCTTTACAATGGGGCAAATAACCTTTTTAGAGCATGTAATATATCCTACAGATTAACAGGCGATATGAAGGTTATGTTCTGTAAGATTGTGGCGTCGGGATTGGCTGTTACAGTGAATTTTATAGGCAACAAATTCTGGGTTTTTAAAAAAAGTACACTTGAATAAAAAATTTCAAAATAGTGAAAAAAGTATTAAAAAACTGTTAAAAACCTGTTGATAATGTTGATAACTCGGCAAAAACTGACAATATTATGTAAACTTCGCCAAGTAAAATGAAATTTTACTTGAATATTATGCTCAAACAATATATAATATAATGTGGTAAAAAGGATTGTTATCGGAGGAAATTATGAACACAAAATACAAAAGAATTTTATTAAAAATCAGCGGTGAAGCATTGGCGGGAGATAAAGGTACAGGATTGGACACAGATACTCTTAATTCTGTGGCTAGGGTTGTAAAGAAATGTCACGATTCAGGCGTTGAAATAGCGGTGGTTGTAGGCGGCGGAAATTTCTGGCGCGGCAGACAGAGCGAAGATATGAACAGGACTCGCGCTGACCATATGGGAATGCTTGCAACTGTTATGAATTCATTGGCATTACAGAGTGCTTTTGAGGCGGCAGGAATTCCCACAAGAGTTCAGACCGCCATTGAGATGCGTCAAATTGCAGAATCGTATATTCGTGGCAAGGCAATGAGCCATTTAGCTAAGGGCAGGGTTGTGATATTTGGTTGCGGTACGGGTAATCCGTTCTTTTCAACAGATACAGCAGCAGCACTCCGCGCAGCAGAAATTGAGGCAGATGCTATACTTTTGGCTAAAAATGTTGATGCAGTTTATGACAGCGACCCTGCATTAAATCCTGATGCCAAGAAATTTGATGCTGTAACATTCAAGGAAGTGTTAAACTTAGGACTCAAGGTTATGGATTCTACAGCTACCTCTCTTTGTATGGATAACGATATACCTATATTGGTATTTGGTGTTGCAGAGCCTGAAAATATAATCAAGGTTCTAAATGGAGAAAAAATAGGTACAGTAGTTTCAAACTAAAAAATAAAATCAAATCAAAAAAGGAGATTTTTAATATGTACGCAGATGTAAAAGAAAAAATGAATAAAGCAGTATCAGCAATGGAGCATGATTTTGGCGGAATTCGTGCAGGCAGAGCTAATCCTGCGATTTTAGACAGAATAACAGTAGATTACTACGGCTCAGCTACGCCTTTGGCTCAGGTTGGTACAATTTCTGTTCCTGACCCGAGACAGTTACAGATTACACCCTGGGATGCAAGTATTTTGCGTGAAATTGAAAAAGCTATATTGGCATCTGATTTAGGATTAACACCCAACAATGATGGCAAGAGCATCAGACTTAATTTCCCGGCTCCCACAGAAGAAAGAAGAAAAGAACTTGTAAAATCTGTTGCTAAAAGAGCAGAAGAAGCAAAGGTTGTAGTTCGTAACATTCGTCGTGATGCCATTGATGCTTTCAAGGCACAGAAAAAGAACGGAGAAATTACAGAAGATGATTTAAAGAGTGCAGAAACAGATATTCAGAAGATTACAGACCAGTATGTTAAGGATATTGATGCTTCTGCAGACAAAAAGACAAAAGAAGTTATGGAAATCTGATTATTGAGGTGAATTAAAATTTTTCGTTTGTTTAAACCAAAAAATGAAAAGTTAATAGCCGAAATAGATAAATCAAATCTTCCACGCCATGTGGGACTTATTATGGATGGTAACGGTAGATGGGCAAAAAAGCGCGGACTCCCCAGAACTGCAGGTCATAATATTGGCGCAGCTGTTCTAAAGGATATTGTTCTGTTTGCTTCTGAGATGGGTATTCAGTATATTACGGCTTATGCTTTTTCTACTGAAAACTGGAAGCGTCCCAAAGAAGAAATAGACAGCCTTATGAAACTTTTGCTGGAATATTTGCGTGATAAAAAACTCTTAGAGGGCAATGAGGTAAGGCTCAGATTTATAGGCGACAGAAGTGTTCTTTCTGATGAAATCAGACAGGAAATGGAAAATGCTGAAAATGAGTCCAAAGAAAGAAACGGCACCATTCTGTATCTTGCTATAAACTATGGAGGTCAACAGGAAATAGTAAATTCAGTCAGAAAAATAGCTCAAAATGTAAAATCAGGAGAGCTTATGCCTGAGGATATAACGAGCGAAATGATAGGCGAAAATCTCTATACCGATATTCCCGATGTGGACTTAATCATAAGACCAAGCGGTGAATACCGATTGAGTAATTTTTTGCTATGGCAATCGGCTTATAGTGAATTTTGGTTTTCTGACATCAACTGGCCCGATTTTACAAAAGAAGATTTTACTCGTGCCATTAAAGAATATCAAATGAGAAACAGACGCTTTGGCGGAGTATAACAGGAGGAAGCTATGTGGTCTAAAGTAAGAACAAGGGTGATAAGTGCCGCTGTTTTGGTGGCATTGGTGCTTGTGGCGTTGTTTTTTACACCTGAATGGGGAATATCTGTCCTTGTAAGTGTGATTAGTTTTTGGGTTATATATGAGCTCATAAAGGTATGCAATCTAAAGGAAAAAATTGTTTTGGTCATAGTGAATTTTATATTTGCTACCGTTTTTATGGCCTTGGGATATATTGATATTGAAAAAAAATTAGTCACTCCTGCGGTAGTTTTATACATAATTACACTCACTACAATTTCTGTTTTAGATAATGAGAAAGTGAAATTCTCCGATATTTGCACATCGATGTTTTTGGTGTTTTATTCGGTGTTTACGCTGATTCATCTGTCATTTATAAGGAATTTACCTGATGGTAAGACGCTTTTATTTATGCCTTTAATCGGAGCGTATATTACTGACACGGGAGCATATTTTACAGGTATGATGTTAGGAAAACACAAGCTTATAGAACGCATCAGCCCTAACAAAACCGTTGAAGGTGCAGTAGGCGGTGTCGTAGCTTCTGTGGTAGGCTTTGCATTTTACGGAGTCATTATGCAAAACCTTGGTCAGACTGTAAATTACGGCTATCTTTTGCTTCTCGGTTTTATTTGCTCAGTTGTGGCGCAGTTTGGTGATTTGGCAGCTTCAGCTATGAAAAGAAACTTTCATGTTAAAGATTTTGGAAATATAAT
>JAZNUA010000113.1:0-2678 GCA_045592045.1 Congzhengia sp.
CATATTTTTTTAGAATTAATCGAAAAAAGGTATTGACAACACCGCCTTTTATATGTATAATATTCTTTGCATTTGCGGATGTAGCTCATCTGGTAGAGCGCCACCTTGCCAAGGTGGAGGTAGCGAGTTCGAGCCTCGTCATCCGCTCCATATTCTGCGCCGGTAGCTCAGTTGGATAGAGTGACTGGCTACGAACCAGTAGGTCAGGGGTTCGAGTCCCTTCCAGCGCGCCATAAGAAACAGTATAACTTCGGTTATGCTGTTTCTTATTTTGTTCGTAATTTACAGGGACTCGAACCCCCACTCGGCGAAGCCGAACACAATCGGGTTTTCGCGTAGCGAACGATGGGCAGAGCCCATCGAGTCCCTTCCAGCGCGCCATCGAAAACCGTTGATACCATTGGGTTTCAGCGGTTTTTACTTTTTTCTGAAATCGTAATTTAACCGTTTTGACCACAAATTTGCCCACTTGTAGAAAAAATAATTGCAAAATAAGCAATCATTTTTTCAACTAAGTTTGCCTTACGGCAAGTGAAGTTACTTCGTAGTGAAGTTGTTTCACAATGATGTTGCACCTGTCGGTGCAGTAAATAGCAAACTTAACATCACTTTACGCCATAGGTGTAAAACATCACTGTGCTTTAGCACAACATCACTTTGAGCATAGCGAAAAACATCACCACTCCCCTCATATTTTTCTTTCTATTTTCCAGGGCGAATTTCGTACTTAAAACCTTGTTCAAAAACCAATTGGAAAAGATGCTTAAACAAGCTCAGGAAAATGTCTTAAAATAAATTCAAACAGGTGGCTCGAATCTATGATTCAAGTCACCTGCTATTCTTTGTTTTAAAAACCCGAGAATGCTTCTATAATTGCATCATTTTACATCAACTCGTGGTTGTAGTTAATGGTGATTGATTTATCAGAGGCACAATGATATAATAAAATAAATGAATATTAAAAAATGAAATTTGGAGGTGTACATATGAAAAGATTACTTTCTGTATTATGTTGCATTATTTTCCTTTTTTCTTTTGTTGGTTGCGCTAATAAAAATGACGATTACACAGAGCACCAAGATTTAGAAAAAAATGAAATATCATTTTTCGATGATATGCTTCATTTTAATTTAAAGGAAGCTGGATTGGAAAATGTTTTCATAAGAGATATGTCATCTTCAAGTGTATTAGTCGGTGATGATTTGTATGCCCATGTTTATCTTATAGGCGATGATAGGTATAGAGGTAATATGAGCACATCTGACCACTATCTTATGCTCATAATAGAGGATAAGATAATTCTTGAAGATTTGAAAACAGGAGATTATAACGCTCGTTTAGGTGGAACAGTTGAAGTAGAAGATTTTGATGGCGATGGCTACAAGGAGATTTTAGTTCAAGAAGCTGCTGATATGTTTGGTGGCTACGGACAGCATATTTCTCGTGTGTATAAATATGATAACGGACAGATTAAAACCATATTTTCTGCTTTTACAGATAATGAGCATAGATTTGATACAGGATTTTCGTGTACTGTTTTAGAAGACTTCAACCTGAAAATACGGAATAAATATACAGGCTATGAAGAAATCTTTAATTATCGCGATGCAAGAAAAACTTGGTATGGTGAAAAAGATTGCACACATTTTGACACGAATCTTCTTGTTGACAGCTTTTATAGCTTTGAGCCAATGGATGTGGACGAGGATGGCATTTGTGAATTAATCGGATATCAGTACACATCTTTGAATGGACATACTGATTATGTAGGTAGTGCAAAAACTGTTTTGAAATATGATAAAAATAAATCTGAATTTGTGGTTATTGATGCAAAGTTTATAAGATGCGATAGTAACACAACAACTTAAATTTGACGAATGGAGGTTTTGATATGAAATTCACAAAGGTAATCATAGTGACCATTGTTTTTTGCTTATTTCTTACTTCTTGTAACGCAGTAGACAGTGTACAGACCGATTATTTTGGATTCAAAACAAGTGTGTTTACTGTTGTTGATGAGAAAGATACCCATGGTGGATTTCATGGTGATGGCTCATATTATCTAATCCTAGATTGCTCAGAAGAAACAGAGCAAGCAGCAGAACTTGTCAATGATTGGACACCACTTCCTCTTACTGAGAATTTGCAATTGATTATGTATGGTGGTACAAAAAATGGCGTAAGCTATGGTTATAATCTTGCCGAAGAAGCACATTGGCCTACGATTAACAATGGTGTTTATAAATTTGTTGACCGCCATTCAGAAGCAGTTGATAAGTCGGATGATACAAACCTATTCAACAGGTATTCTTATAATTTTTCAGTTGCAGTATATGATTTAGATACAAATACACTATACTATTTTGAATATGACACTTAACTATTAGACAAATTCCAATTTATTGAGTTCTTTATGAAACTAAATTACAAAATTTTAGGAGCAGATTTCTCTGCTCCTTTTCTTTGTGCGTACAAAAATTTTTACACCCTGAACACGAAAAAATCCAACCGAAAGAAGAATAAATTTAATCGAAACCGAATCGAAAAGAAAATAAAAAACACGGAAGGCTTGAAGCAAAAACTCAAAACCTTACATTGACGAAAAATATATTCTATGTTAAACTTTCAAACATGATTATTATATTAGTAAGTTTTAAATTTTGAGAGGCACTATACAA
>JAZNUA010000114.1:0-21990 GCA_045592045.1 Congzhengia sp.
TATCAAGACCAACCGAGCAAACGCAGGTCATTGCTTCAAGCTTATCAAGAGTAAGCACGCCTTTTTCTGCGGCTGCAATCATACCCTCATCTTCCGAAACCGGAATAAACGCACCGGAAAGACCGCCAACGAATGATGACGCCATAATACCGCCTTTTTTAACGGCGTCGTTTAAAAGTGCCAAAGCTGCGGTTGTACCGTGTGTGCCACACTGTTCAAGTCCCATTTCTTCCAATATGTGCGCAACAGAGTCTCCAACAGCCGGAGTGGGAGCTAAAGATAAATCTACAATACCAAACGGCACACCAAGTCTTTTAGATGCTTCACGGGCTACTAACTGTCCCATTCTCGTTATTTTAAAGGCTGTCTTTTTAATGGTTTCTGCCACCACCTCAAAATCTGCACCTTTAACCTTTTCCAAAGCACATTTTACGACACCCGGACCAGAAACGCCCACATTGATAACATATTCGGCTTCACCCACGCCGTGATACGCGCCTGCCATAAACGGGTTGTCCTCAACACTGTTACAAAAAACAACCAGCTTTGCACAACCAAAACCGTCTGCATCCTTTGTGATTTCTGCTGTTTCTTTAACAATCTGCCCCATCTTAGCAACGGCATCCATATTGATACCTGCTTTTGTTGACCCTACATTTACGCTGGAGCAAACCATATCTGTTGTAGCCAAAGCTTCAGGAATTGCTTCGATAAGTGCTTTTTCAACAGGGGTAATACCTTTTTGTACAAGCGCTGAAAAACCGCCGATAAAGTTTACGCCAGTGGTTTTTGCTGCTTTGTCTAAGGTCTGAGCAAACTTTACAAAATCTTCTTTTTTATCTGATTGAAGCACTAATGACGCAGGTGTTACAGAAATTCTCTTATTTATGATAGGCACACCGAATCGAACAGAAATATCCTCTGCCACAGCCACTAAATCACGGGCTGCTGTTGTGATTTTTGTGTATACTTTATCACAAACTGCATCAACATCATTTCCTGCGCAACTTAACAAGGATATCCCCATTGTAACAGTTCTTATATCAAGATGTTCTTCGGAAATCATCTTTATAGTTTCTAAAATGTCTATTCTATCTATCATTGCAATTCTCCTTAAATTCTGTGCATTGATGTAAAGAGTCCTTCGTGCTGAATTTTGATTTCAACGCCGATATCTTCGCCGATTTTTTCTAAATCTTCAGAAAGTGTGCTTACCTTTATTTCTGATTTTTGCGTATCAACAAGCATAATCATAGTAAAAATGTCCTGCATAATTGTCTGTGATATATCTAAAATATTTATCTCGTTTTCTGCCAAATACCCGCTTACCTTAGCGATGATACCTGTACGGTCTTTTCCTATTACTGTAACTACTGCTCTCATTTTTCTTCTCCTTTGATAGTTATTTTGTACTTAATTATACATAACAATCTATATAAATTCAAGTTTTTTTTAATTTTTCTCTTTAAAAATAGAAGTTTTTGGTGTATAATGATTTTAGATGTATAAAATGTAGAAAGGGATTGATTTTTTATGCGCACATCCGTTAAGCTTTCAGCAGTAGTCGAAGAATATAATTTAAAACCTATAGTTACCCCCGATGGTTGCGGCGACATAGAAATATGCGATGCCGATGTTAACCGCCCCAGCTTGCAGCTGGCAGGGTTTTTTGAGTATTTTGACCCTGCCAGACTTCAGATTATTGGTATGGTTGAGTACACATATTTGGAGTCATTATCACACGAGGAAAGATATAACTCCTTGGAAAAGCTTATGAAAGAGCCTATTCCTGCTATTATTCTCACAAGGGGTATGGAGCCTTTTTCTGAGCTGATAGAATGTGCTACAAAATACAACCGTGCAGTATATGTAAGCGATTACAGCACATCAAGATTTATAAGCGCCATAATCCTTTACTTAAATGTTGCTTTAGCCCCTATGACACAGGTTCACGGCGTTTTGGTAGAGGTGTACGGCGAAGGAATCTTATTGTTGGGTGAAAGTGGCGTAGGTAAGTCAGAAACAGCCATTGAGCTTGTAAAAAGAGGTCACAGACTGGTTGCCGACGACGCCGTAGAAATAAGAAGAGTATCAAATAAATCCTTGGTTGGCTCTGCACCTGAGGTTATTCGTCATTTTATTGAACTTCGCGGCATAGGTATAGTAGATGTAAAGCGACTTTTTGGTATGGGTGCCGTAAAAGATACTGAGAACATAAATCTTGTAATAAATCTGGAAAACTGGCAACCAGGCAAGGCCTATGACAGATTGGGACTTGATGAGCAAAAAGAATCTATACTCGGTATAGAAGTTCCTACTATCACGCTACCCATTAAACCCGGTCGAAATCTGGCAATGATAGTTGAAGTTGCTGCTATGAATTCCCGTCAGCGCAAAATGGGATACAACGCAGCCCAAGAGCTAAATGACAAAATTGCAGGAAAAACTGACATCTAGGAAAATATCGTCTGCGGACAGAAAGGCAAAGGATATTTTGTGGAGAAAATCAAAAATCTTATAAGTGAAAAAATATTAGGCGAAGTTAAAACCAATGTGCCATTAGCGCCTTTTACATCGTTTAAAATAGGCGGAAATGCAGACCTTTATATCTGCCCTAACAACCTGATGGAATTGCTCAACACCATTTCCGTGTTAAGAGAAAACAACATTTCTTATTTTTTGTTAGGTGCCGGATCTAATCTTTTGATATCTGACAAAGGCATAAGAGGCGCTGTAATAAAATTAGGCGACGGATTTGACTATGCTCATGCAAAAGACGACTATATCTTAGCAGGCGCAGGCGTATCTTTAGCCAAGCTTGCATCGGAAGCAAAAAACGCCGAGCTTACAGGACTTGAATTTGCGTCGGGCATTCCCGGCTCACTGGGTGGTGCTCTCTTTATGAATGCAGGTGCTTACGGCGGAGAAATGAAAGATGTTGTTGCAGAGGTTTCTTTTATCGATGCAGACGGCGCAGTTAAAACCTTATCAGGCAGTGAATGTGGCTTCGGGTACAGAAGCAGCCTCTTTTCAAAAGGAGATAAAATCATAATCTCTGCAAAAATTTCGCTAACAAAAGGCAACAAAGATGAAATTGCACAAACTATGAAAGAATTAAATGCAAAAAGAAAAGAAAAACAACCCTTGGAATATCCGTCAGCAGGAAGTACTTTCCGTCGTCCTGAGGGACATTTTGCAGGGGCTTTGATAGAACAGGCAGGATTAAAAGGTGCATCCATCGGCGGTGCACAAGTTTCTGAAAAGCACACAGGCTTTGTTGTAAATACAGGTGCTGCAACGGCAGAAGATGTCAGAAAATTGATTCTTCATGTGCAACAGGTTGTGCTTGAAAAGTCCGGTGTAAAATTAGAGCCGGAAGTTAAAATTGTTGGAGAGCAATAAAAAAATAATCACATTAACTTATAAAAACAGGCTGTAAAATCATTACAGCCTGTTTTCTATTATTCGATTCAAAAGCTTTTCTTTTTCGTTTTCTTCAGGATTATCAATAATAATATCTAAAAGACATTTAAGAATTCTTCCTATTTCCTTTCCCTCGTAGCCTAAGGACTTGATGTCATTTCCCGTAACACAAAGGTCGCAAAGTTTAACTCCCTCGTTATTTTCTTTTATTTCTTTGTAAAGCTTTTCTAAGGTGTCAAGATAAGGCAATCTTTCTTTTGTTAAATTTAAATTCTGAGACAGACAATCCGCTCTCTTTAAATATATCAAATCTAAAAAAATATCTTCACCCACTGAGTTTAACGCCCTTTTGATGTATTTCTTTTCAGGAAGAATTTCTCTGTCATGGTGACGGACTAACCGCAAAACCTTATCTCGAAGCTGGTTTGAAAATTTGTATTTTTTAGCAAAATTTTCTGCTAATTCTAAAGATACCTTGGCATGATTTCGGAACATATCCTCGCCCAATACATTTTTGCCTTGGCAGTGGGGTTTGCCCCAATCGTGCATAAGCGCTCCATAGCGCAAATACAGCTTCTTCGGACAATTTTTTATAACATTTACTGTATGGTTCCCAACATCATAAATATGCCATCGCGTGTTCTGCTCCTGACGGAAGCAATCACACATTTCAGGCATTATATATTCCAAAACTCCCAAATCATACAGCATTTTCAAGTGTTCAGGAGAGTCTGACATGATGATTTTATCAATTTCAGCAATCACTCGCTCCACACTCAGATTTGCCACAAGGTGCGCACACTGTGTAATGGCTTTCTTTGTGTTTTCTTCGATAGCAAAACCCAGTTGTGCCGAAAACCTCACCGCACGAAGAATACGAAGTGCATCTTCTGTAAAGCGCAGCTTCGGATTTCCTATAGCACGAATCACGCAATTTTCAAGGTCTTTTCTTCCGCCAAACAAATCCAATATGCCCTCTTGTTCATTATAACAAATCGCATTTATGGTAAAATCCCTGCGAGCCAGATCCTCTCTGATATCTGCAACTAGTGTTACGCTTTTTGGTCTTCTGCTGTCCAGGTACTCTCCGTCAGAACGAAATGTTGTAACCTCTACAGGCTCCTCCTCTTCCAAAACGGTCACAGTACCGTGGGCTATCCCCGTATCAAATGTGCGGTCAAACAGTTGCTTTACCTGTTGCGGTGTGGCAGAGGTTGTGATGTCAAAATCATATGGCTTTTTACCCAAAAGGCAGTCTCTGACGGCTCCCCCTACGGCATACGCAGAAAACCCGTTGGCAATAAGTATATTTAAGATTTTCTGTGCAGCCTTTGACAATTTTATCACCTTAACCCCACCTTTCTTATATTACAATTATATAACAAAATTAAAAATGTGTCAACCACGCGGAAAAATAACAACAAAACCCAAACAAAAACATTTGACAAAGCAACAAAAAAGGTTTATAATAAAATTGTATTGTTATATTATACTAGGGTAAATTGGATAATTAAATAATACATATTTTGTGATTTATATTTCTCGACAAAAAATTAAAGAAGGAGGTAAAAAGAAGAGATGACCACAGAAATCATAATAGGTGCTGTTGCACTTGTTTTGATTGTCGTTGCGTCGTTTGTTTTCTACAAGTTAGGCTACGGAACAAGACAAAAGCAAGAAATTGCAGAAATCGGTTCTGCTAAAACTGAAGCTTCAAGAATCATTGAAGAAGCAAAAAAAGAAGGCGAAAGCAAAAAGCGCGAAGCTATCTTGGCTGCCAAGGAAGAAAACCACAAAGAACGCCAAGAGCTTGAAAAAGAAATTAAAGAAAGACGCAATGAGATTTCAAGACAGGAAAATCGTATACAGCAAAAGGAAGAAAATCTCGACAAAAAGACAGAAGCATTAGAAAAGCGCGAAGAAGCTATTGCTAAAAAAGATAAAGAACTGGATGTTATCCGCGAAGAATTATGCGCCGTTAAAGACAAAGAATTAGAAATGCTCCAGAATTTATCCGGTTTGTCGAAAGAAGAAGCAAAGCAGTACTTACTGGAAAAATTAGAAAGCGAAGTAAGAGCTGATGCCGCTATAATGGCAAAAGAAATAGAAACACAGGCAAAAGAAAACGCCGAAAAAACCGCAAAGAACATAGTTGCCGGTGCAATCCAAAGATGTGCCGCTGACCATGTTGCAGAGGTTGTTGTTACAGTTGTAAATCTTCCCAACGAAGAAATGAAAGGAAGAATTATCGGTCGTGAGGGTCGTAATATCAGAACCTTAGAAAACCTGACGGGTATTGACCTGATCATTGACGATACACCTGAGGCGGTTATTTTGTCAGGATTCGATCCTGTAAGACGAGAAATCGCAAGACAGACATTAGAAAAGCTAATCGTTGACGGACGAATACATCCGGCAAGAATCGAAGAGCTTTATGAAAAATCAAAGAAAGAAATTGAAGCACAGATTAAACAGGAAGGTGAAAACGCCGCCTTTGAAACAGGTGTGCACGGATTACATCCTGAAATTATCAAGCTTATCGGTAAGCTTAAATTCAGAACAAGCTACGGTCAGAATGTGTTGAAGCATTCTATGGAGGTTTCCTACATTGCAGGAATTATCGCCGGAGAGCTTGGTGCTGATGTAACAGTGGCAAAACGCGCAGGCTTGTTGCACGACTTAGGTAAAGCTGCAGACCACGAAATAGAGGGCTCACATGTGACAATTGGTGCAGACCTTGCTAAAAAATACAAGGAAAGCAAAGATATTGTCCATGCAATTATGGCTCACCACGGCGATGTAGAAGCTACAACCATTATAGCTACAATCGTACAGGCAGCAGATGCTATTTCAGCAGCTCGCCCCGGTGCAAGACGCGAAAATATCGAGTCCTATATCAAGCGTTTGGAAAAATTAGAAGAAATTGCAAACTCTTTTGACGGAGTTGAAAAATCATTTGCAATTCAGGCAGGTCGTGAAGTAAGAATTATGGTTTGTCCTGATGATGTTAAAGATGAAAGTATGACACTTATTGCCCGTGATATCGTTAAAAAGATAGAAGCAGAAATGGAATATCCCGGTCAGATTAAAGTCAATGTTATTCGCGAAACAAGAACCGTTGACTACGCAAAATAAAGCGTCAAAAAATTAAAATATATATAGAGTTGTAAAGAGATATAATTTGAAACTGATATATATTAAAACATGAGCTGTGACAAATCTTTGTCACAGCTCATTTTGATTTTGCCAGAAGCTGTTTTTTTGTTTTACAAAAGAAACAAATAACATAAAAAAACAGTTGAAATGGCAGAATAAATATGTTATAATATATCTGTGGGGTTTATCCCCTTTTTAAAAAATCAGCGTTCTACGCGCAAGCGTTGTCGGCCGGGATCCGCACAATTTGTGCCTGTGAACCTCGTCAGGTGGGGAACCAAGCAGCGATAAGCGGTGTCATAAGTGTGATGCGGCTCCTCCCGGTGTGAACGCAAGGTACTGCGATTACGCGGTATGGTTGGCCGCCTCGGGCGGCTTTTTTGATAAATTACAGGAGGTGTGACCGTGGCATATCAGGCTATTTACAGGCGTTGGCGTCCTTTGATATTTGATGATGTAGTCGGACAAAATCATATAACCACAACTTTAAAAAACCAGATTATGAACGGTTCTTATGCTCATGCATACCTTTTTTGCGGAACGAGAGGTACAGGTAAGACCTCAACTGCCAAGATTTTGTCACGGGCAGTTAACTGTCTCAATCCTCAAAACGGCAATCCCTGTAACGAATGTGATGTTTGTAAAGGACTCTTAGACGAGTCTATTTTAGATGTTATAGAGCTTGACGGCGCATCAAAAAACAAGGTGGAAAACATCAGAGAAATCATCGATGATGTGATGTTTCTACCCAGCGTTGCCAAGAAAAAAGTCTATATCATAGACGAGGTTCATATGGTAACACAACAGGCATTTAACGCCCTGCTTAAAACATTAGAGGAGCCCCCCGCTCATGTTATGTTTATACTTGCTACCACAGAACTCAATAAAGTGCCCATAACTGTACTTTCCCGTTGCCAACAGTTTGATTTCAGGCGTATAACTAACTCAGATATTGCCGCAAGAATGGGAGAAATCCTTACCGCTGATGGCTATACCTACGAAGATAGCGCTTTGTCGCTTGTCGCAGAGCTGGGCGACGGCTCTATGCGCGATTCCTTGTCTGTTTTAGATAAGTGTGTAGGTGCGATTGATAAGCATCTTACTTTTGATACAGTGACAAATGTAACCGGTATTGCCGATTCTGATGCTTTGTATGATTTGGCAATAGCAATATCTTCAGGCAACACCGCAACAGCATTGGAAAAAATAGACGAAATAATAGAAAAAGGCAAAGAATTGGGTTTGTTTGCTGAACGCTTCATAAAGTACCTTCGTGATATTTTAATGGTAAAGGTAACAGGCAAGCCTGAGCTTTTCTTAAATACATCAGAAGAAAATGTCAGAAAAATTCAAGAGCTTGCTCAAGCTTTTTCAAATGAGCGACTGATTCGTTGTATAGACCTGATGGGAGATGCCTACGCTTCAACTCGTGCTTCCACATTTATCCGAACAGGCTACGAAATGGCAATAGTAAAAATGTGCGAGCCGGACACAGAGGATTCTTGCCTTGCTCTTAAGGACAGAATAAATGTTCTGGAAGAAAAGCTGGCAAAAGGTGATTTTATTGCAACAGGCGAAACGCCTGACCTCCCTTGGAACGAAAAACCAAAGGAAGAGCCAAAAAAATCTCCTCCAAAACCAAAACAACCAGAAAAACCAAAAATTAACCCTCCGCAAACTGATACCGAAAAAACACCTTCGTCATCAGTGGGCGTGGCGGATCGATGGTCTGAAATTACAGACTATATAAAATCTCACGGCGGAATGCCTCTATACCCTCATCTTCTCTCGGTGTCGGCAAGGGAAATCAACGGAAGGCTTTGTATAGTTTTTACTGAGGATATTGCAATGTCTAAAAGCGTTGTAAGCAAACCTTCAAACATCAACCTTATAAAAGACGCCATAAAAGCAGTAACAGGAATTGATATGGAGGTTTCCTGTGTAACACCCAATGAAATCGGCGAAGAGCCTGAAGACGGATTAAAAAAATTAGAGGAATTAAGTAAAATTTATTCAGAAATAGAGTTTATATAAGGAGAATTATATTTATGGCAAAAGGTAATAAATTTACAGGCGGCGGAAACCACAAAATGAATACAGCAATGCGTCAGGTGCAGATGATGCAGGAAGAAATGGAAAGAGTTCAGCACGAATTAGAAGAAAAAGAAATAGAAACATCTGCAGGCGGTGGCAAGGTAAAAGTTACAATGAAGGGCACAAAAGAAATAACGAAAATTACCATTGACCCCGAAATCGTTGACCCTGAAGATACAGAAATGTTAGAAGATTTAATAATGGTAGCCGTAAATGATGCAATTTCACAGATTGAAGCACAGGCAGAAGAAGGAATGAGTGCAATCACAGGCGGACTTAACATCCCCGGATTGTTCTAAGAGGACACTCCAATGAAAGTACTGTTACTTTCCGTCCCCGCAGGAGGCGGACATTATCAAACAGCAATGGCCATAAAGGAGTATCTTTGTCAAAATAAAAATACAGAATGTGAAATAGTGGATGTGCCGTCAGGTACGGATAAACTTTCGGGAGAATTTATTTCCAAAGGATATGTCTTCACTGCCACACATCTTTCTGCGGGATACAGAATGGTTTATAATCTGTCTGACAAAAGAAAACGCCACAACGCATCCATAGCCGCTTATATTTTGGATTCTGTTTGCGGTAAATTCCTGACAGAGTATATAGATTCATATAAGCCTGATGTCATTATTTCCACACACCCTTTTGCTACTGTGGTGGTTAACCTTCAGGCAAAAAAGCATAAAATAAATGCTAAACTAATATCTATTGTAACAGACTTAACTATCCATCCAATGTGGGAGCAAACCACATCAGATTATGTTGTTGTTGCGTCGGAGCGTTTGTTGAAGCCCGCGGAAAAAAAATTAGGAAAAGATGCCGTTGTTCTGCCTTTAGGTATTCCTATAAAGTCTGAATTTTCCCAAAAAATACCTAAGCAGGACGCCCGTGAAAAAATGGGCATCAAGGACAAATTTACAGTTTTGGTGATGATGGGGTCATTCGGCTATGCAAACGCCGCAGCAAGTATAGTAAATGATTTGGATATGGCAAAAGAGGATTTCCAGATTGTCGTTGTTTGTGGAAACAATGCTAAACTGAAAGAAAGGCTTTCTGCTGTAAAAACAAATAAAGATATTAAAATTTTGGGATTTTATGATGATATTTCCACACTGATGGATGCTTGTGATTGTATAATCACAAAGCCGGGAGGTTTGTCAACATCAGAAGCATTGGCAAAAAATCTTCCTATGATTTTAACAAACCCTGTTCCAGGACATGAGGATAAAAACTTAAAGTTTTTGACCGAGGCAAACGCAGCACTTGCACTAAACAAAAATTTCTCTGCAAAAGATGCTGTGTCAAAGCTTATTTCCTCTCCCGAAGCATTGCAAAAACTCATAGACAATTCAAAAAAATTGGCTAAGCCAAACGCAACGCGTGAGCTTGCTGAGCTTGTTTATAAACAATAAATATTTTTTAGAAGGGGCGGGATTTTTATGAAATTAGTATTTGCAATTGTTAGTAATGATGATGCCAACATCGTTATGAAACAGCTTAATAAAGAAGGCTTTTCTGTGACAAAGATGGCTTCAACAGGCGGTTTCTTAAGAGTAGGTAATGTCACTCTTTTAGTTGGTACTGAAGAAGACAATGTGCAAAAAGTTATTGACATTATGTCTAAACACAGCGCAAAGCGCAAGCAGGTTGTTTTCTCTGCCGAACCTTACATTGGTGCATCAACAGGATATATGTCGTTCCCTGCCGAAATCGAGGTTGGCGGCGCTACGATATTTGTAGTTGATGTAGAAAGATTTGAGAAAGTTTGATGGATTTTTCTGCACTTTACGGTCACGAAACAGTAAAACAAAGTCTTGGGTTAGCAATAGCCCAAGACAGAGTTTCTAATGCCTATGCTTTTGAAGGGTTGGAAGGTGTAGGTAAAAAGTTATGCGCACAAATATTTTCACAGGCGTTAGTCTGTAAAAATCAACACGCCCCCTGCGGCAAATGTCCTATGTGCATTCAGGCAAAAGCGCGGACTCTACCTGATATTATCTATGTTACAAAAGATGATGACAAAACACAAATCGGCGTAGACAATATCCGTGAACAGATTATTTCCGAAGCTTATATGAAGCCAAGATGTGCCGAGCGCAAGATTTTTATTATCGAGCAAGGCGATCTTTTAAACGCTGCCGCCCAAAATGCCCTGCTTAAAATTTTAGAAGAGCCTCCCTCTTATGTTACATTCATAATATGTGTCACATCTAAAGAAAAACTATTACCGACAGTTTTGTCCCGAAGTCAGACGGTGTCGTTTTTCCCTTTGCCGTACAGTACCGTTGCGCAGTATCTTTGCGACAATTTGGGGCTTAATGCAGAAAGCGCCCATATTTTGGCAAAGCTTTCTCAGGGAAGCATAGGCTCAGCTATTTCTCTTGCTTCTGATGAAACTTCAAAGGAGCGAGTTGAAAAAACTATCAATTATATGTTAAATTTAAAGCAAAATTCGCTTCACATTCACGAAATGGTGTCTTTTTTTAACACAGAAAAAGAAAATGCAACAGAAATCATCGACTACGCACTGACATTTTTGCGCGACTGTGTTATGACGAAAACAAATCTTGAAAAAAACATAGTATTTGTTGATAAACTGTCAGCTATAAAAGTGTTTTCACAGGATTTGTCTAAAAAAAATTTGATTTCTGCTTATGATAAATTAAGCAAGTTAAAGCTTTCGCTTAAACAAAATTTGAATTTTAATGCAACGGTGTCAGAAGCCGTAATGCGTGTATGGGAGGACTTCCATGACTAAAGTAGTGGGCATAAGATTTAAGCCCGTAGGAAAAATTTATTATTTCAATCCCGAAGATATTAAGCTTGCACCTGGCGATGGTGTTATTGTGGAAACAACACGAGGCGTTGAGTTTGGTACAGTGGTTTTATCTTGTAAGGAGATTGATGAAAACGAATTTAATATGCCTATCAAAAGTATTTTAAGAAAAGCAACAGATGCGGATATCAAAACTGCTGAGGAAAATAAACAGCGTGCTATTGAGGCTCGTGCCATCTGCTTGGAAAAAATCGAAGCAAACAATCTGGAAATGAATCTGGTTGATGTGGAATATACTTTTGACAGAAGCAAGGTGCTGTTCTACTTCACAGCTGACGGCAGGGTGGATTTTCGCCAGCTTGTAAAGGATTTGGCAGCCGTGTTCAGAACTCGTATTGAACTTCGACAAATCGGTGTACGAGATGAGTCAAAGCTTTTAGGCGGACTGGGAATATGCGGCAGACCCCTGTGCTGTTCTCAGTTTTTGGGTGATTTTGAGCCTGTGTCTATTAAAATGGCTAAGGAACAATCCTTGTCATTAAATCCTACAAAAATTTCAGGAACCTGTGGCAGATTGATGTGCTGCTTAAAATATGAGCAGGATGCCTACGAAGAATTGCTCAAAAAAGCTCCTAATGTAGGCGCTCTTGTTGACACTCCTATGGGACGCGGTACAGTTATTGCTTCGCAATTATTAAAGGGTATTGTTTCTGTTAAGATGAATTCAGAAGATACAGTGGTAAACGATTTTAAAGTGGATGATATAGTAATTATAAAGAACGCTCAGCGCACTAACCAAAACAAAGAAGAAGTCGATGCAAAAGCATTGGCAGAATTAGAAAAAGATTAAAGCATATAGGAGGACAAACATGGCAGCAATCACAGAAAGAGAAATGTTGGTATATCGTGAAAAACCCTTACTCCGTGAAGGCAATACACTTTATTTCGGTGACTTTAAGGATAATTTCATTGTAAGATTTACTATTTTAGAAACAGAAAAGGTAAATGATCTCGACATGGCAAAAAAGGTTGTTATCGAGCTTTTAGAAAAAAGCGGAGACAGCATTGCTACTGCAAAGCTTGTTAAAAAAGCAGAACGAACAAGTATGTGGGCAGCACTTGATATCGGTATTTATTGGCTTGAAGACATGCTTGAAATGGAAAAAGAATTTCTCAAAAACAATTAAAAAAGTATTTTAATAAGAAAGACAGAGCATTTTTATAAAATGCTCTGTCTTTTCTTTTGCTCTTTATATAGAATTATAACGCTACTTTTTATCTTACATCGTCTAATGTTTTTACCTGGTCGTGTGTGATAGGTTTCCAGCCCACATCGCGAGAAAACAATGCCACAAAAGTTATGGGAATATATGAAAACATAAATATCGGGAATGTAAATGTGTACAGGATTTTTTTGTGAATAGGAGCAAAAATCATATCCCACTCACTGATAATTGACACTAAACCAACACCCAACAACATAAAATAAGAGTTAATTACTGTATCTATAAGGCTTCTGAATATAACGGTTATGTCAAGCTGCATAAATAGGCTAATGATTGTGAACAACAAAACTACAAACCCCGAAACAATTGTGAGCATCAATGGTATCATCGTAGAAACTGCAAGGTCAAAGCACGCAAAACCCTTTCCTGTAAAAATACCTTTTACCATCTTGATAAAATATTTTTTTATCAGCTGCATTGAGCCTTTGGTCCATCTCATTCTCTGTCTCCATGATTGTGAGAATTTTACGGGCTGCTCATCATATAAAACAGCCTTGTCGCAATATGCGATAACCTCGCCGTCCAACACCTGTTGAAGAGAAAATTCAAGGTCTTCTGTCAAAAGGAAAAACTTCCAGCCGCCGATTTTTTCTAAAATCTTGTGGTGCACCAAAAAGCCTGTGCCTGAAATAGCACAGCTTGTATTTATAAGGGTTCTGGGGTGATTTAAAAATCTTGATTCTCTTAAATACCACAATGAACCACCTGCTGAAACCCAGCTTGTTCCATAGTTCTTTGTATTACGATAGCTTGTAAGTACTCTGTGACCTGATGAAAACATCTTATTCATCTCTTCTATATAGTTTTCATCCAAAAGATTGTCCGCATCGAATACAAAATATCCATCATAATGATTATTTGGGAATTCTTCTTTTATTAAATTAAGAGCATAGTCTAAGGCGTAGCCCTTACCTATAAGCTCTTTATTAAATCGCTCAATAACATGGTATACTCCTGCATCACGGGCTACCTGTGCAGTATTGTCCGTACAATTATCCGCAATAACAAAAATATCAATAAGCTCTGCCGGGTAGGACTGCCCCTTAATGCTTGCTATTAAGTGAGGTATAACCTTCTCCTCGTTACGGCCAGGAATAAGCACTGCATACTTACACATTTTCTTTGCCTTATATTTTCTTCCACCCTTTAAAAAGGGAATAAATATATATATAAACTGATAGCCTACACAGGCAACGAAAATAAGTGCAAAAGCATAATTAAGATAATTAAAAATATTGATACCCATAAAAATACACTTCTCCTAAATTTGTGCATACTTTATACAACTATCATAATACTATATTCGACGGCTTTTGTCAATATTGATATTTTTAAAAATATAGTTAAAATTTCACAAATTATATAGACAAAACCAACCAAAAAATATATAATAGAAGGTAGTTATATCAAAATGTTTGCAGAGTAGGATTTGACGCGTTAAGTGGCACAGGAACGGGAAGTTGTCCTGAGCACGAAAAGAGAATAAAAAATGTCCAGAACATTTTTTCGAATCTCTTGCGGTGTCATATCCGCATTCCGCTGCTGCTGAAGAAATCGTTCTTTTGCAGCAAACTGCGAAAGGATGGTTTCAATGAATCAAAAATCAAATGTAAAACTTTTGACTTATGGTGCAATTTTAATTGCATTAAACATCGTAATCACAAGGCTTTTGTCCATAAATATAGGCCCTGTAAGAATAGGGTTTAATTTTATTCCAATCGCTTTTGGTTCGTTTTTTTTCGGTCCTTGGATTGGGGCGGCTCTGGCTTTGGTTGCCGATGTTTTAGGACAGCTTCTGACGGGCGGTATGCCTTGGCTGGGATTTTGCCTTAATACTGTGCTTTATGGTGTTTCTTACGGTTTGTTTTTTTACAAAAAATCTAAAAATGTTATTTCCCTTACTATTTGTATCGTGCTACAGGCGGTAATCGTTGAGACCTTGTTTGGAGCTTTGTGGTTTTATCACTATATCGGCACACCTTTTTTGTATGCTTTATGGACAAGAGGAGCCGACGCTCTTTTAATGATTCCCATAAAGGTTTTCACACTTAAATATCTATGGAAATATATAGGAGAAAGGGTTAAATTATGATTTATTTAGACAACGCAGCAACAACAAGGCCCTATGATGAGGTTATAGAAATAATTTCATCTATGAGCAGAAACTTCTATGCAAACCCTTCCTCTATGCATATATCGGGGTATGATGCGGAAAAAAAACTGGCAGAAGCAAAAAAAATCATACTCTCTTCAATAGGCGCAAAATCGGGTAAGTTTGTGTTTACATCAGGCGGTACAGAAAGTAACAATCAAATTCTTTTCGGCGTTTTGAAAAATGCCGTCAAAAGAAAACCTCACATTATCACATCAGCTATAGAGCACCCCTCTGTTTTGGAGCCTGTAAAATATTTAGAGAGTCTGGGCTGTGAGGTTACCTATATTTCTCCTGACGAAAGAGGCGTGATCACATCAGACAAGGTTGTATCAGCAATTAAAGAAAATACAAAAATAGTGTCAATAATGGCTGTAAATAACGAAACAGGCGCAATAAACCCAATAGCTGATATAGCAAAAAAAGTAAAAGCGAAAAATCCCGATATCATAGTTCATTCCGACTGTGTTCAGGCAATGGGAAATATCAAAATTTCCGTTGATAAATGGGGCGTGGACGCCATTTCATTATCTGCACATAAAATTTGCGGGCCTAAGGGTGTAGGCGGACTTTATATTCGTGAAAAAATCAGAGTTTTACCATTTATTTTAGGCGGTCACCAACAGAAAAATCTTCGTTCAGGTACAGAAAATGTCCCTGATATTGTGGGGTTTTCCGTAGCAGCCGATATAACGGAAAAGACTTTTGCACAAAAGAATACAAATCTGTATGTTTTAAAAAACACTATTATTGACAGACTTTCGCAGAAGGATGGTTTTTCTGTAAATAATATGGGAGATATATATTCTTCGCATATCGTAAGCATCCGTGTAAAAAATGTTCGTGCAGAAGTTATCCTGCACGCTTTAGAAGCTTATGGTATATGTGTTTCGGCAGGCTCTGCCTGTTCCACCAACAAGCCAGCACCATCTCATGTTTTGCTTGCTCAAGGCTATGACAGAAAACACATAGAAGAAACAATAAGAGTAAGTCTTGGTGCACATAATACAATAGAAGAAATAAATGCTTTTTGCGATGTTTTAATTAAAGAATCAGCTGCTCTTTCAAAATTTACAAGAGCTTAGATTGGAGAAAAATATGAATATACTGGCGATAGGAGATATTGTAGGCGATAGCGGAACCGAAGCTATTTTGGAAAAATTAGATGCAATAAAGAAAAAATACTCGGCGGATGTTTGCATAATAAATGCAGAAAATGCTTGCAGTGCCAATGGTATAACGAGAAAAAAAGCCGAGGCGTTATTGGATGCAGGCGCAGATGTTTTAACATTAGGTAATCACGCCTTCAGGCAAAAAGATGCAGTATCGCTGCTTGCTCACAACGACCGAGTTATCCGACCGATAAACTATCCTCCCAATACTGTAGGCAAAGGTATGACTGTCATTAAGAAAAATAATATAAAAATCGCTGTTTTAAATGCTTTGGGCAGAGTTTATCTGGAAAATGTGGACTGCCCCTTCAGAGCTTTAAAAGAAGCTTTGCAGGAAGTTGACGCGCATATTAAAATAGTAGATTTTCACGCTGAAGCTACCAGTGAAAAGCGTGCTATGGGATTTTACCTTGATGGTTTGGCATCTGTTGTTTTCGGAACACATACCCATGTGCAAACAGCAGACGGTCAGATATTGCCCAAGGGGTGCGGATACATTACTGATATTGGTATGACAGGGCCTTATCATTCCTGTCTTGGCGTAAATAAAAACATAGTTATAGACAGATTTGTTAATTGCAATCAACAGCGATTTGAATTTGCAGATTCGCCGGCGTGTATTTGCGGGGCTGTATTTACAGTGGACGAAAATACAGGAAAGTGCATTTCTTTAGAAAATTTTACAGTTTTACCTGGTGAGAAAATATGACAAAATCAGAAATTAGAAAACACCTTCTGAATTTAAGAAAAAACATAAAAAACAAGACAGCAAAAGACTTTAATATAATGTCACGGTTGCTTTCTCAGGAATTTTATAAAAATGCAAAAACCATCATGGTTTATATTTCCTATAACAACGAGGTGGACACAATATCACTTATAGAAAAAATGAGATGTGATAAAAAAGTCCTCTGCGCACCCCTTTGCATTGATAAACACATTATGGAGGCAAGGCGGATTTCATCTTTGGATGAATTGGTGCTGGGGGCATACGGCATAAAAGAGCCGACAGGTGAAAAAGAAGAACACATTGATCTTATCCTCGTTCCCGGTGTGGCTTTTTCTGAAGAATTGCACCGAATAGGATACGGCGCAGGATATTATGACAGGTTTTTAAAAAATTTTAAAGGTGTTACCTGCGGGCTTTTTTACGAAGTGCAAAAAGCGGATTTTTCAGCAGATTTTTCTGATATTCCGTTAGATTATATAATAACCGATAAGGAAATTTATAAAAAAGGGTGAGGAATATGGATATTTTTTGTGAATACTTAGTCAAAAAGAAGTCTTCTTCCGATAACTTAAAAAGAGTCGGACTTGTTTTTTTATGTGTTTTTGTTTGCGTGTTCAGCGCTTATCTGGGGATTTTTACACCTTTAATGAAATATATATGGTTAGTTCCTCCAATATGGGGTATGGTTATATACGGCACTCGTTATTTTTCCAAAAAATTTTCTGTTGAATATGAATATATTTTTACCAACGGTCAGCTGGATGTGGATATTATTATGGGCAGAGAAAGAAGAAAAAATATGGTTAGCATTCACTGCAGAAGCATTGAATATATGGCCCCTTACAACGGCAGTAATATGTCAGAAAGGAAAATTATTGACGCTATATATGACGAAAGCCGTCGCGGTAAATATTATGCGGATTTTTCTTATAACGGCGAAGCGTGCAGGCTTTTATTCCAGCCACCTGAAAAAATACTTAACAATATGAAAAAATATAATCCAAGGAATATAAATCTATGATAGAAAAAGTCATAAATTATCTGATAGAAAACAATATAACAATAGCCACCGCAGAATCCTGCACTGCAGGAATGATTGCTTCATCCATCGGAGATTACAGCGGTGTGTCTGCTATTTTTTCAGAAGGGTTTGTTACTTACAGCAACGAAGCAAAGGAAAAAAATCTGGGCGTGCCACACCAATTATTAAAAAATTACGGTGCTGTAAGTGAAGAGGTTGCCCGAGCTATGGCAGAGGGCGTATGCAAAAAAACAGGCGCAATATTAGGCGTTTCTGCAACGGGTATTGCCGGTCCTACCGGCGGCACAAAAGAAAAACCCGTAGGGCTGGTTTATATGGGCGTTTGTCTTAATGGAAATACCTCCGTAGTAAAAAAAATATTCAAAGGCACAAGAAAAGAAATAAGAATACAAACTGTAGAGGCTGTTTTTTCTGAGATTAAAAAAAGATTACAAATTTGAAAATTTTCTTGACAAAGGTAAATTTTTTCGTTATAATTTAATCGAACAAATGTTCTAAGGAGGAATTGGACTTGGCTAAAACAATAGGTAAAACTATCGAAATGGATAAAGATAAAAAAGATGCTCTTGATGCTGCGCTTTTGCAAATTGAGAAGAACTTTGGTAAAGGTTCTGTTATGAAATTGGGAGAAAGAGCACACATTCAGGTTGAAGCTCTTCCTACAGGAGCGCTTTCACTTGACTATGCTCTTGGTATAGGCGGTCTTCCAAAGGGAAGAATTATTGAAATTTACGGCCCTGAATCTTCAGGTAAAACAACAGTAGCTCTTCATGTTATTGCCGAGGCTCAGGCCCGCGGCGGTGAGGTTGCGTTTGTTGACGCCGAGCACGCTTTAGACCCGTCTTATGCTAAAAAGCTGGGTGTAAATGTAGAAGAATTGATTGTTTCACAGCCTGATACAGGTGAGCAGGCACTAGAAATTGCCGAAATGCTTGTTCGCAGTAATGCTATAGATGTAATTGTTATCGACTCTGTGGCAGCACTCGTTCCAAAATCAGAAATAGAAGGCGAAATGGGCGACTCTCATGTGGGTCTTCATGCTCGTTTGATGAGTCAGGCTTTGAGAAAATTAGCAGGCGTAATAGCTCGTACTAACACCGTTGCTATTTTTATAAACCAGCTTCGTGAAAAAGTTGGTGTTATGTATGGTAATCCTGAGGTTACAACAGGCGGCCGTGCACTGAAATTCTACGCTTCTGTCCGTATGGATGTCAGAAAACAGGAGCTTATAAAGCAAGGTACAGATGTTATAGGAGCTCGTACAAAGGTTAAAATAGTAAAAAACAAAGTTGCCCCGCCGTTTAAAGAAGCAGAGTTTGATATTATGTACGGCGAAGGTATTTCAAAAATCGGCTGTATATTAGATATTGCTGTTGCATCAGGTATAGTACAAAAAGGCGGTGCCTGGTACAGCTATGAAGAAGAAAGAATTGGTCAGGGAAGAGAAAACGCAAAGCAATTCTTAAAAGAACATCCTGAATTGTTAGATAAAATAGAAGAAGAAGTAAGAGATATTTTATTTAATGAGGCAGGAGAGGCTCCAGAAATAGATTTATCAGAATAATAAAACATATTTTTTAAAAAAACTTATATAAATATAAGGAGCTGTATTTTTACTACAGCTCCTTATATTTATTTTCTTATTATAAAATTAACCACCTCTTTCGGAGAGGCAGAAAACCTTTCACATCCTGCTTTTTTTAACTCTTCTTTACTTCCGTATCCATACAATACTCCCAAAACATCAATTCCATTATTTTTTGCCCCTTCGATGTCGTTTTCACGATCTCCTACCATTAAAATTTCTGATTTTTTAAAGTTATTTTCTTCTATTATTTCTTTTATTACTGCTGTTTTTGAATTTTTTGATTCATTTAACGATGCTCCGTTTATAATATTAAAATATTTTGATAAATTTGCTTTTTCCAAGATTTTCTTTGCAAATATCAAAGGTTTTGCTGTGGCTAAACATATTATAAAGCCCTTTTCTTTTAAAATTTTTAACATTTCTTCAACGCCTTCATACACTGAAAATTTTTCAATGGCGTTATTTTTGTTATAATTTTCTCTATATTTTTCAACAGCCTTGTTTGCATCTTCCCTACTCATATCGTAATTCTTAGAAAAAGCATCAATAAGCGGCGGACCTATAAAAACATTTAATTTTTTTTGGTCTTTTTCTTCTATTCCAAAATAAGAAAGTGCATATTTTACAGACTCTATTATTCCTGCTGCTGAATCCACTATCGTTCCGTCTAAATCAAAAAATATTATTTTTTTCATATAAATAATATATTCCTCTTTTTTTCTTAAAATTTTTACTTTATTTTATCATAATTCTATTCCATTTTCAACGATTTTGTGATAGAATATTATTACTTATTATTTGTAAACATTATTATGTTTATAACCTGTTAGTTTTTCGTTAAAAACATGTTGATATACTTTTAACTTACATTAAATGGAAATAAGGAAAATTTTACCTGTGGATTGTGTTTTTTTAAAAACACTTTATCAACATACTTTTTAACATGTTTTTTTTCGTTAACTTCACGGATTATTTCACTTTTCCACAGAATCCACAGACACTATTACTAATACTATTACATATTATATATTTTATATAAGAAAAGGAGTTTTTTATATGATGAAAATGAAATGCAACAGAAAAGATTTGGTAGAAGCTGTATCTCTTGTTGAAAAAGCTGTTCCTGTTTCTACACCTATTTCTGTTTTGGAAGGTATTTTTATAGAAGCTAAAGAAAATGCGTTTAAGCTGGTAGGAAATAATATGGATTTAGGTATAGAATGTTTTATTCCTGCACAAGTAGAAGAAACAGGTCTTGCTATGGTAAGAGCTTCTCTTTTTTCTAATGCTATAAAAAAATTACCTGACACTGATGAAGATGTTTTTATGGAAATTGATGAAAAAGATAATTTAAAAATAGAATGTGGATACGCAAAATTTAACTTTTCTACATCTTCTGCAGAGGAATTTCCTCAATTATCACAGGTTTTAGATGGAAAAACAATTGAAATAAAAGAAGCTTTAGTTAAAAATATGATTAAACAAACTGTTTATGCTACATCTACAAAAGAAGATAAGCCTGTTTTAACAGGACTTTTGTTTGATGTTGAAGAAAACATAATAAATGTAGTTGGTTGTGATGGATTCAGAGTTGCTATAAGAACCGAAAACTTAGAAAATGAAGAAAATTTAAAGTTTATTTTACCAGGCAAAAATGCAAAAGAATTATTAGGAATTTTAGAAGAAAAAGATGAGTTAGTTAAAATATCTGTTAATTCAAATAATGTTAAATTTGTTACTGACAGATGCGTTTTTGTTTCGAGAATTATTGATGGTGAATATTTAAACTATAAATCAGTGGCAAATCACAAAAATACACTTGAATTTACTGTTGAAAGAAGAAAAATATTAAATTCAATAGACCGTGCAGCTACAATCGTTAACGAAGCTTCAAAATCTCATGTTTTACTTGACATTGATGAAACATCGGTTTTAATTGATTGTGAATCTGTTATGGGAAAAGTTAAAGATAAATTTAATATTGATATGCAGGGAGAACCTATGCAGATTGCTTTTAATCCTAAATATTTAATAGAAGCTTTTAAAAATATTGAAGATGAAAAAATTAAAATATCATTCTCTACTCCGGTTACTCCTGCTGTAATAAGACCTATTGACGGCGAAAAATATGTATACATTATCTTGCCGGTAAGAATAAAATAATGAGAGTAAAAGAAACAATTATTGTAGAGGGAGAACACGATAAGAAAAAAATTCTTTCTTTTTTAGATGCTGATGTTTTAGTAACAGGCGGGTTTCAGATTTTTAAAGATAAAGAAATGAAAAATCTTATAAAACTTCTATCTGAAAAAAACGGAGTTGTTATTTTAACTGATTCTGACCGTGCCGGATTTATTATAAGAAATCATATAAAAAATATATCACCGAATATTTTACATGCATATATTCCTGAAATAAAAGGTAAAGAAAGAAGAAAAAGTAAGCCGGGTAAAGAGGGTTTGCTTGGAGTGGAAGGAATAGAAAAAGATATAATAATAAATGCTTTAATAAATTCCGGTGCAACAGTTGATGGTGAAATAAAAGAAAAAAAGAAAAAATATACAAAAA
>JAZNUA010000115.1:0-1968 GCA_045592045.1 Congzhengia sp.
AGCTAGCTGGAACGCATTCGGTATGGACAAAGAAGGTCAGGATTACAGAGCTTGCGCAGCTTATGGTCCTCTTTATAAAAAGTATTAATATTTCCAAATAAACTGTGTCTATTATACACAAAAATAAGCGAGTAGCGTTGCTACTCGCTTATTTAATTTATTACTTCTAATTTGCTTATAGACACTTCATAAGCTGTTTTTTCTACTACTGTTTCTTCATCAAGCTTTTTTTGGTACTTTCTTGATTGCATTCTGCCCCAGATTTTAATATTAGTGCCAACAGCTAAATTCTGTACATATTTTGCATTTCTTCCCCATGCAATACATGGAATATAGTCAGACTTCCCATAAGCGCGATTTACAGCTAATAAAATATCAGCAATTTCTCTGCCAAATGGTGTTGTTCTGAAAATTGAGGGCTTACATATGTAACCATTTAAATAAATTTCATTGTCGCAATCATCATCGCTATAACAAATGCTTTTGGCAAAAAGAGTAAGGATAAGCTTGCTACCCTCTCCAGAATAGTTGTTATATGACCTAAATTGACCATAGATTTCGATTTTTGTTCCGATTTCTAATTCCATATCGGCTATAAGCCTTTCTGAAACTGTTACCATAATTTCATCTTTATTTTCAGAAATCCTCATAGAACTTATAAAAAACTTATAAAAGCTTTCACCATGAATCTCGTGGCTATATTCTAAATTATCAGCTACAAATCCCACTATTCTTGCCGCATTATCCGCTGCGCAATTTAACATATCATATTTCTCCCTTCAGGTATTTAATATGATATATTATATGGCAAAAAAACTTTTTTAGAACTTAATAACTCTCATTTGCTACCTTAACTAACTCATAAAGCTTATTTAATGCCTCAATAGGCGTAAGCGTCGTTACATCTAAATCTTTTAAATGATCTATTATTTCTAAATTTTTGATGCTAGAAAAATCAATTTGTGTGTCCTCTTCTTCTATTGATTTTTCAGGCAAAACTGATACATCAGATTGTTTTTTATCAATTGCTGATAAAATTTCTTTCGCACGCTCTATTACAGCTTTAGGAAGACCTGCTAAAGCACTTACCTCAATACCATAGCTGTCGTCTGCTCCGCCTTTTATAATTCGACGCAAAAATATTACCTCATCTCCACGCTTTTTGCAAGCTATACAGTAGTTTTTGACTCCATCCAATTTATCCTCAAGCTGTGTCAATTCATGATAATGAGTTGCAAAAAGGGTTTTGGCTCCGATTTTTTTCTTATCAGCAATATATTCAGATACCGCCCATGCAATAGACAGTCCATCGTATGTACTTGTTCCTCTGCCTATTTCGTCTAAAACAAGCAGGCTTTTCTTTGTGGCATTCTTTAAAATGGCAGCTACCTCGGTCATTTCAACCATAAATGTACTCTGACCCGCTGACAAATCATCTGATGCACCTACTCTTGTAAATATTTTATCACATATGCCTATATGCGCACTTTCTGCTGGCACAAAGCTTCCGATTTGCGCCATTAAAACAATAACCGCCACTTGACGCATATATGTTGATTTACCTGCCATATTAGGACCTGTAATAATCAACATACGATTACTTTCACAATCCAACTGTGAATCATTGGGAACGAAAACCGTATCGTCCAGCATTTTTTCCACAACAGGATGGCGTCCGCCTTTTATCTCTATTTTGTCGGACATATCAACAGTAGGCATTGTATAGTTGTTCTTGTGAGCGACTTCTGCCAAAGAACATAAGACATCCAAATATGCAATTACAAAAGCGGCGCGCTGAATCCGTTTTGCTGCATCTGCAACTGTATTACGAATTTCACAGAAAAGCTCATATTCTTTTGCTTTTAGAAATTCAGAAGCACCTAAAATTTTGCCCTCTAACTCTTTTAATTCTTCTGTGATAAATCTTTCACCATTAGTCAAAGTTTGCTTTCTGATGTAATTTTCGGG
>JAZNUA010000116.1:0-3988 GCA_045592045.1 Congzhengia sp.
GGTAAAATTATGAAATTTACTGCAATATCGCTCTCGCCTGCACACCGGATACCATGCTTTGCCCTTTTGCTTAAAAACAGCAATTCACCTTCTGAAAGAAGTATTTCCTTGCCATTTATGGTATGATTTGTGCTTCCTGAACACATATAAACCACTTCTATAAAATCGTGGCTATGTTCAGGAAAGTCCACAAAACGAACATGCGGTCTTACCATAATCAGCTTGCCCTTTTCCAGAAGTAGCTCGCCGTTTATGACATCTTCTTTGTCATTCATATAAAGTTTATGATTGATTCCGTTACCAGTCGAGCGTATTTCCTTTTCTTCGTCAGTTATCGGCATCAGTTTATTCATAATTTTATAGCTTATCATAATTTATCTCCGTTTTTTCAGGTTATAGCTTTTACATGGCTTAAACTGCTATTTTCAGAATCCGAAGAATATGCACAACAAATCCGTTCTCTATGCAGCACCTTCTATACATATTGTACCAACATCAGGCATTATGTGTCAAGAACTTTAATTTTTCTTCAAGTGTTAATTTTTTCAAAATTACAAACCAAACACAAATCAACAGACTTACATATTTATTTGCCTACATGCATTTCTGCAATAAATTCAAATATTGCTTTTTTGATGTTCCTACTCACGATTATATAGCAAACAATTCATAGCGAGTCTGAAAGCACCAGTTCTTGCTAACACTCTTGCCAATCTAATTTTAGAGTTTAATAAACTTCTTTGTTTCGTTAGATTCGTATGCTGCTTCGATGAGCTTCTGAACGAAGATTGCATCGTCTGCAGTAACAGGAGGAACTGTGTTGTTTATGATAGCATTACCGAAGCCTTCAACTTCTTTGGTATACATATTTCCAAGTTCTGCTTCCATAATGTATGACTGTGTAGGTTCACGGTCCTGTGATGCATTGTATGCACCCTGATTTCCGCAAATTGTAACACGAACATTTCCGCCTTCAACCTGACCGATTGTACCTTCAGCGAAGATACTGCCTTCTGTACCGTAGATTTCAAGCTTACATACAGCAGCGTCATCAGGCATATTGAAGTTTGCATCAACATATGCAATTGCACCGTTTTCCATTCTTGCGATAATACCGCCACCGTCTTCAACTTCATAGTCGAAAATCTGTGTGCCTGACATTGATGCGATTTCTGTAGACTTTAAGCCACTGATGTACTGTAAAAGGTCGATACAGTGAATACCCATATCCATTAAGCTACCGCCGCCTGATGTAGCTTTCTGCTGACGCCAGTTATTGGGCATATCAGGATACCAGCATGTAAGCTGTGCTCTCATTGATACCACTTCACCGAGCTTGCCATCTTTGATAAGCTTTTTCATCATCTGATGGTATGTATGGAATCTCATCATCAAGCCAACACCGATTTTTACATTGTACTTTTTGCAGATGTCAGCAAGTGCCTGTGAATCCTTTGATGACAATGTCATGGGTTTTTCAAGTAAAATGTGCTTGCCTGCTTTTGCAGCTGCTTCTGTCTGCTGTGCGTGGAATGCAACAGGAGATGCAATGTAAACAGCTTCAATTTCAGGTAACGCCAATAAATCTTCAATATTGTCAAATGCATACTGCGCATTGTATTTTGCTTTTGCATTTTCTGCAAAATCTTTGTTTGCGTCCATTACTGCAACGAGTTCAACATTGTCTGATAACATCATACCGGGTAAGGTTCTTCTGTCAGCAATACCGCCGCAACCGATAACGCCCCATTTAATTTTTCTCATAAAGCAATCTCCTATTTACCTGACTGCATTTCTGCAATTGATTCAAGCACTGCATCTGCCATGTATTCTAACTGTTCGTCTGATAATCCGTATAACGGCAAGTGTGTAAATTTCTTGTAGAACACTTCTTCGCAGTTAGGACAGGTTTTTGCGATTTCATCTGAATCATATCCCATATCCTGAACAACTTTGAATCTGTATAAAGGACCGAAGTGAGCAATCTGTGTAACGCCTTTTGCTTCCAACTTTTTCTTTAAATCCTGAATATCTCCGCCTGCTTTAGCAGGGTCAATCTGCAACAGATACATATGGTATGTAGGCTTGATTTCGTCTGTATCTAAAAGCTGCGGAACGATAGCGTCACAACCTTTGAATCTCTCTGTCAAGTATTCTGCAGCCGCGCGACGCTTTGCAATGATTTCTTCATTACGCGCAACCTGAAGCGCCAAGCCCAACCCTTGAATTTCCGTTGTTGATGAGTTGCCTGCAACGAACGGCTTTTCTTTACCCGGGATAGGAGTAATATTATAAAGCCAGTCTTTGATAGGACAACTGAAGTCAAGACCTAAAAAGCGCGCTCTTTTCATTTCAGGACCAAAGCCCGGAACTGTTGTTGTAACAATACCACCCTCACCAAATGATGTGATGTTTTTAACTTCGTGCATTGAAACCGCAGCAAAATCACCGATGGTACCAATCTTCTTTCCTTTATACATCGCACCAAACGCATGTGCTGCGTCTTCTAATACTAAGATGTTATGTTTCTTTGCAAGCTCCATAATCGGGTCCATATCAACGGGGTAACCACCAATATGAACGGGAACGATCATCTTTGTTTTGTCTGTAATTTTTCTTGCTACATCTTCAGGGTCCATATTTACAGTTCTCGGGTCTACATCTGCAAATACCAATTTACAGCCAATAGCCAAAGGATATGCCATTGTTGCTACGAATGTGATAGCAGGAACTATAACCTCATCGCCTGCCTTTAAGTTTGCATATTTGTATGCAATTTCAAAACCTGCTGTTGCGTTTGTTACGAATGTTGATGTTTCTGTGCCAAGGTATTCGTTACAAGCTTTTTCTGCTTTTTCTACCTGAGATGCCAGCGAGAGCTTTCCGGGAGGTGTTGCTAGGGGTTCTAACTTTTTAACCTGCTCCCATACTGCTTCTAATGCCGCGTCATACTCTTTTCCTTCGCCCTGCATCAAAAAGCGGATAACCTCCATTAAGTCGTGAACATTGTAGTTTTCACCTACTGCCGCCCACGGCACTTTTGTTGCTCCTGTGTTGTACCTGAAATCTGATGTTTGTTTTGCCATTTCATTTTCCTCCTGTAAATCTATATATTTTAATTTTACATTCTCTTTACTTATAATTATATAACTGATAAATCTTTTTACCATGAATAATAAAAAGTAAAATTTGAAAAATCGATAAAATATTTACATAAATCTTTAATATGTATTGCATTTGATTTTTCATTCTGTTACAATTATTTCAAAGATTTTTATGGAGAAAATGCTTTATGAATATTTCAAAGTTAGAAGAGCTTTTAAAAAGTTTTTATCAAATTTCAGGTATGGAAGTCATTATCGTTGATAATAATTTTCACACGATTTTATCTGTCACGCACAATTTCAATCACTTTTGCTCGGAAATACACCGTTGCCCTGAATGCACGGAAATATGCAGCAAATCGGACTATCTTCATTTTAATCTTTCAAAGAACGAACAAAAGCTTTTAAAATACACCTGCCCGTTTGGACTTTTTACAATTTTAGCACCGATAAAAAAAGACGGCGAGGTTATAGCAGCTTTAGTTATGGCTCCTGCAATCGAAGAAAAAGACGATTCTGACAGCACCCCGCTTTCAGTGGCTACTTCACTTATTTCAGATATAAATATCAAAGAATTCAAGCAACTGATAAGTAACATTCCGCATTACCCGCGGGAAAAATTAGATGCTTTTTCCGAGCTTCTTCTTTTACTTGCCAACACAATAGAGCAGGAAAACTTATTGGAAACTTCAAAAAAGAGCATAGCCGCTCTGACAAAAGACTACATAGACCACAACTTAGGGCGTAAAATAACATTGGGAGATATAAGCTGGAATCTGCATTACAGCACAGTCACAATTACCAGCAAATTCAAGGAAGAATACGGCATAAGCATTATGAATTATGTAATGAATGAGCGTATGAAATTGGCAGAAAAGCTCCTT
>JAZNUA010000117.1:0-2557 GCA_045592045.1 Congzhengia sp.
AACGGTCACAGAGGGATATGTTCGGAAAGTGAATATCAGCAGATAGCAAGGGATATAGAGCTTGCCAAAAAGACAGGAGTTGCTTATCATGTTTGTCATATTTCCACAGCTGAAAGTGTTGACATAATAAGAAAAGCAAAAGCAGAGGGCGTGGATATTACCTGTGAGACAGCGCCTCATTATCTTGTTTTTAACGATATGGACTTAGAGGAAGATGCACGATTTAAAATGAACCCTCCCATTCGTGCCGAAAGGGATAGGCTGGCTTTGATAGAAGGGATTTGCGACGGGACTATTGATATGATTTCAACAGACCATGCGCCGCACAGTGAAGAAGAAAAATCCCGAGGCTTAGAGAAGAGTATGATGGGTGTTGTAGGATTAGAAACGGCATTTGCCGTTATGTACACATATTTTGTGAAAACAGGCAAAATCACAATGGAGAGGCTTGTGGATCTGATGTGTATAAATCCACGAAAACGCTTTAATATACCGATGGACAATAATGACCTTACTGTATTTGATTTGAATTGCGAGTATGAAATAAACCCCGACGAATTTCAATCTATGGGCAAAAGCACACCGTTTAAAGGGGTTAAAGTTTTTGGAAAGTGTATGGCTACCTTTAAAAGTGGTCATCTGGTTTGGAGGAAACAAAAATGACAAGCGGATTTTATAAGGTAGAATCAAATATTAAATTGACAGAAAATGTGTACAAAATGGAACTTTTTGGCGACACATCAGGAATTTTATCACCTGGTCAATTTATAAATATAAAATTAGACGGATTGTTCTTAAGACGCCCAATTTCTATTTACGACTGGGACGAAAAAACCATAACAATCATATATAAAGTTGTCGGTCAGGGAACTGAAGCTATGGCAGAAATTACACAGGGCGAGGAGCTTGACTGCTTAGTGGGCTTGGGCAATGGTTTTGATACAGGCGTAAGCGGAGAAAATCCTGTTTTAATTGGTGGCGGTGTTGGCATTCCGCCTATGTACGGACTTTTGAAAAAATTAGTAAAAGAGGGCAAAAAGCCGTCTGTTATTTTAGGATTTAACACAAAAGCCGAGGTTTTTGAAGAAGCAGAGTTCCGCGCTTTATGTGATAATGTTTATGTTACAACTGTTGACGGAAGCTATGGTGAAAAAGGCTTTGTAACTGATGTTTTAAAGAATTTGGAATATTCTTACTTTTATACCTGTGGACCGATGCCTATGTTTAACGCGATAGAAAAAACAGCTGTAGGGTCAGGTCAGTTCAGCTTTGAAGAACGAATGGGTTGCGGTTTTGGTGCTTGTATGGGTTGTACCTGCAAGACAAAATACGGCAACAAGCGTATTTGTAAGGACGGACCTGTCTTAGTAAGGGAGGAAATAATATGGTAAACACAAAAGTGACCCTTTCGGGCATAGAGCTTGCAAATCCCATAATCCCTGCCAGCGGAACTTTTGGTTTTGGTTACGAATTTGCGGAGATTTATGATATAAATATTTTAGGTACTTTTTCTTTCAAGGGAACAACAAAAGAAGCCAGATTTGGAAATCCCACACCCAGAATTGCTGAGTGCAGAGAGGGTATGATAAATTCAGTAGGTTTACAAAATCCAGGTGTTCATAAAGTAGTGGAAGAAGAACTGCCCAAATTAAAGAAGTGTTTTAATAAGCCAGTTATGGCAAATATAAGCGGATTTTCTGTTGATGAGTATGTTTATACTTGCGAAATTTTGGATAAAGAGCCGCAGGTTGGTTGGTTAGAGGTTAATATTTCCTGCCCTAATGTTCACAACGGCGGTATGGCTTTTGGTACATCGCCTGAGGCTGCTGAAAGTGTTGTTCGGGCGGTAAAAGCAGTTACAAAAAAGCCTGTTTATGTCAAACTTTCGCCAAATGTGACTGATATTGTTTCTATAGCCAAAGCTTGTGAGGCGGCAGGAGCTGACGGCATCAGCCTGATTAACACCTTACTTGGAATGAAAATAGACTTAAAAACCAAAAAACCCGTTGTGGCAAATAAAATGGGCGGTTTTTCAGGAAGAGCGATTTTTCCGGTGGCTGTTCGTATGGTTTATCAGGTTTTTGAAGCTGTAAAAATACCCGTTATCGGTATGGGTGGCGTGGCAACTGCTGAAGATGTTATCGAAATGATGTTGGCAGGTGCAACGGCAGTACAGGTAGGGGCTGAAAATTTAATTAACCCATACGCATGTCGTGATATTATAGATAATTTACCCAGTGTTATGGAAAAATACGGAATAAATAATTTAAAGGACATTATAGGAGGAGCGCACTAATGGGAAAAGATGTAATTATTGCTTGTGATTTTGCAAGCAAAAAAGAGGTTTTGGCATTTTTGGATACATTTACCGAAGAAAAGCCATTTGTAAAAATTGGTATGGAGTTATTTTACGCAGAAGGTCCTGACATTGTAAGAGAAATAAAGGCAAGAGGTCATAAAATTTTTTTGGATTTAAAACTTCACGATATTCCAAATACTGTTAAAAAGTCTATGGCTGTTCTTTCTAAACTTGATGTTGATATGACCAATTTACACG
>JAZNUA010000118.1:0-15255 GCA_045592045.1 Congzhengia sp.
TTATTATGTGAGAATATAATAAAATTATTATAAAAATATAGATTTATTAAAAAAAGTGTGATATAATTAAAATGTCGAATTATGGTATAAATCAACGAACAGATAAATGAATATAAAAAGAGCATACTGTAAAATTTTTTAAGAGGTGAACATTTTGCAATATTTTATAACTTTTTTAGAGGGAATAGCATCGTTTATAGCACCATGTATGCTTCCTATGCTTCCCGTATATATTTCTTATTTTGCCGGAGGAACCCAAAAAAAACATAGTGTGTTTTTCAGAACCTGTTGCTTTGTGCTGGGATTTACATTTGTTTTTGCAGTGTTTGGAATGTTTGCAGGAGCGTTAGGGTCGTTTTTTATCAAATACGAAATGGTATTGCATATTGTATGCGGTGCAATAATAGTAGTTCTGGGAATGAATTTTTTAGGAATATTAAAAATTCCGTTTTTTAAGGAGTCGCATACATGCCAAGAGGTTAAAGGTGGTTTTTCGGCTTTTTTGTTTGGAATTTTGTTTTCCATGAGTCATATTCCTTGCATAATGGCGTTTTTAGGTTCTGCTCTTGTATTGGCAGCTCACGATGGAACAGCGCTTCACGGGATTTTTCTTCTTGTGGTGTACTCTTTAGGTATGGGAATACCGTTTTTGATTTCGGCTGTTTTAATAGAAAAGCTTACGAATGTTTTTGATTTTATAAAGAAAAACCGAAAAGTTGTAAACATTATAAGCGGAGTACTTTTAATAGTATTAGGCATATTGATGATGACCGGTGTTTTGCATAATTTGATGGGACATGAGCATACACATTAAAAAATAAATAATTTAACTTTATAAATAAGAAAAAGAATAAGAATGGAGTGCAGTTGTGGAACAAGTTACAAAAAGAAAGCGTCGTTTTGGCGACAGATATGATGGTTACAGAGTTAGAAATCAAGATCCGATGTTCCATGTGATACCGCATATTATGCGGTCTCGCTTAGATAGTCAGGTGTTTTTTGAGGAACAAATAGATATCACGGGGATGCGAAGTTTTATATTAGAGCACAGAAAAGATATTCCTAATCTTTCTCTGTATCATATTATCGTTGCTGCGGCTATGAGAACTATAGTACAAAGACCGAGACTTAATCGTTTTGTGAGCGGTCGTAAAATCTATGCAAGAAGCTATCTTCGCGCATCATTAACAGTCAAAAAGTCTATGACTGAAGATGGAGACGAGACTGTTGTTATGCCTGAATTTTTGCCTGTTGATACACTTCATGATATTGCAATGAAATTTAACGAAGCGGTTGGAGAGGCAAAATCAGAGAGCAATGAATCAGCTAATGATACAGATATTGTAATTAAGATGATAAACCTACTACCTGGCTTTGTTAAAAAGTTCGTCGTATGGTCTATACGAAATCTTGATGCAATAGGCAAAATGCCCAAAATAATCAATCGTATAAGTCCGTTTCATTCAAGTTTATTTGTTACAAACCTTGGTTCTATCGGAATAAATCCTGTTTTTCATCATCTGTATGAATTTGGGACAACATCAATGTTTCTTGCTATGGGAAAAAAAGAGCTTGTGCGGGAAATTGGCAGTGACGGGACAATCACCAACAAGAATGTTTTGAACATAAGATTCGTTTTAGATGAGCGAATTTGTGACGGATACTATTTTGCAACATCTATAAAGCTTTTTAAACGCTTGATGAAGAATCCTGAATTATTGTTGCAACCGCCCGAATACATAGCAGAGGATTGTTGAGATATCTAAGGAGAAAAAATAAGATGAAAAAATTTGAGGGAATTCTTATTTGTACTGACCTTGATGGCACATTGATGAAAAACGATAAAACAATATCTGAAAAAACGATACAAGCTATAGAGTATTTTAAAGCTAACGGAGGCTTTTTTACATTTATTACAGGGCGTATGCATATGATTGTTTCTGATATTTTGGAAAAAGTCAAACCTAACGCTCCCATAGGGTGTAATAACGGTTCGGTATATGACTATATTGAAAGAAGATATATCTGGAAAGAGGATTTATCCTGTGAAGTTATTGAACTTGCCGACTATGTGGACATAAGTATTCCTGCTATAGGCATACAGTTCAATACGGAAAATAAAATATATTTTAATAAAGATAATTCTTCTATGGAATTGTACCGAAAGGTTACAGGACTTCCTTATGCTACTTGTGATTATCACAATTTAAAGGAATCCATAATGAAGGTGCTTTTTTCAGATGCAGATATGGGAAATATGGCAAAATTATCAGAAATATTAGCCAAACACCCCTTAGCAGAAAAATTTGATTTTGTAAGGTCTGAGTCTTTCTTGTATGAGGTGCTGCCCAAAGGAATAAACAAAGCCACGGCGCTGACTAAAATAGTCGAACATTTAAATTTGGATATGAATAAAACCATATCAGTTGGCGATTATGACAACGATATCGAAATGATAAAAGCAGCAAAAATAGGTATTGCAGTATCAAATGCACAAAAAAGTGTTAAGGAAGCTGCAGATTGCATAACAGTTTCTAATGAAGAGGATGCAATAGCTCAGATTATCGAAGACTTAGACGCAGGAAAAATAAGATTTTAAGGAAGTATATGCGATGCGCGATTTTATATATTATGCACCAACTAAAGTTTATTTTGGAAAAGACAAGCACAAAGATGTAGGAAGAATCATTTCTGGTTTTGGTTATAAAACCATAATGATGCAATACGGGAAAGAAAGCATAAAAAAAAGCGGGCTTTATGACCAGATCATGAAAAGTCTTTCAGATAGTAGTATTAAAGTAATTGAAATGGGAGGCGTTGAGCCTAATCCAAAGGTATCGTTTGTTCGGGAAGCTTCAAAAATTGCCCGCGAAAATAAAGTAGAGATGATTCTTGCGGTAGGCGGAGGAAGTGTGCTTGATTCTTCTAAGGTTACGGCAGCAGGTGCACTTAATGACTGCGATGTGTGGGATTTTATTCTCCGCAAGGAAACACCACAAAAAGCTTTGCCTGTAGGATGTATATTAACAATTGCTGCTGCAGGAAGCGAAATGAGTTCTTCATCTGTTTTAACAAACCCAGAAACAAATATGAAGCGAGGATATAATAGTGACTTTAACAGATGTAAGTTTGCGATAATGAACCCCGAGCTTACATATACTGTGGGTAAGTATCAGACAGCTTGCGGCATCGTAGACATAATGGCACATACAATGGAAAGGTATTTTATTCCTTGTGAACCTACTGATTTAACAGACAGAATAGCTGAAAGCATATTAAAATCAGTTATTACATCAGGCAGAATACTTGCAGAAAACCCAAAAGACTACAATGCCCGTGCAGATATAATGTGGGCATCGAGCCTTTCTCACAACGATTTAACCGGTTGCGGAAGAGAAAATGCTCTTCCTGTGCATCAGCTTGAACACGGACTTAGCGGAAAGTTTGACCATATTTCACATGGAGCGGGGTTAGCTGTCTTGTTTCCCGCATGGGCAAAATATGTATACAAGGAGTGTCCGGAGAGATTTGCTCAATTTGCAAGGCGTGTTTGGGATGTTTGCGAGGAAGATGATATTAAAGCATCACTTATTGGTATTACAGAAATGGAAAAATTCTTTTCATTTATTGGAATGCCTCTTTCTTTGAGAGAGTTTGATATACCTGAAGAATCTTTAAAAAGTATAGCGGAGTTAACAACATTCGGAAAGCAACGCACAATAAAAACATATATTGAGCTTGATTATGATAAGGTAAAAGAAATTTTGGAAAGCTGCTATTAAAATCATATATCATAAACCTTTTGCAACTGCATATAATTTATCAAAAGCAGTTGTGAGAGGGAAGTTTTGATGAAAGATTATATTGAAGAACGAGTAATAGCATTGGCAGAGTACATAATCGAAAAAAGAACAACAGTAAGAGATGCTGCCCGTGTTTATAATGTCAGCAAATCGACAGTACACAAGGATATTTCAGAACGACTTTGGCAAGTTGATAGCACTTTGGCAAAAGAAGTTAAAAAGGTGCTTTCTTACAACAAAGCAGACAGACACCTAAGAGGCGGAAATGCCACAAAACAAAAGTACGAAAAGTTAAAACAGTGCAAAAAATAATCGCCAAAAAACCTTGCGAATTTTCGTAAGGTTTTTTGTAATTTTAGGCTTTAATTTATTTGACTTTTTTTCATATTTGTAGTATGATAAAAAATATCGACAAAAAAAGCGAGGTGCAAGAAATGATAATAGATTTTAAAAGAACAGTGGCGTATATTTGTCCCGGTTGTGGAGAAGTGACCTACGGTGATTTTTCTCTTTTCGAATTATCGGGAGGAAGAGGGGTATCAGTTTCTTGCAGTTGCGGTAAGTCGCTATTAAAAATATTTACAAAAAACGGCACAACATATACAGTTAGTGTGGGATGTCAAGTTTGTGAAACGGAGCACGAGTACATGGTTCCGCTACCTGATTTGCTTCACAAGCATTTTATGGATTTTCTTTGTCCTGAACTTTTAATCGGACTTGTTTTTATAGGAGATAAGGAAAAAGTAGAACACGCCATTTCGGAAAATAGTAAATATATTCAGGAAATCCTTACAACCTGCGGTATTGAGCATGCTGGGAAAAACGGCATCGCAATTTTAAAGGCACTTGATAAAATCCAGCTTTTATCGGATAATGGCTGTGTGTCCTGTGAGTGTGGTTCGGATATTATAGATTTGGATGTTTTGGAGAACGGCATAGTGTTGGAGTGTTGCACTTGCGGTGCTACGGCATTCTTTACTGCAGATGACATAAGAGAAGAAAAATTCTCTGATATAACAGAAATTCTTATCACCAAAAAACAGTAAGAAAGGTAACAAAAATATGAAAGCAAAATTAGCATATATCTGGAATGAATCTTTAAAAAAATTAAAGGAATCGGTAAGCGAAACATCTTATGAGCATTGGATAGAATCGTTGAATCCTTTAGGAATTGCAGAGGGGAAATTTTATTTAAAAGTCCCTACTGAAGTGCACTACGAAATAGTAAAGACAATGCACTTAGACGCTATTCGTGAAGCGATAAATTTAGTTTCAGAGGAACCTTATACCGTAGAGATTATAGGTGTAAATGAACCTGTACCTGAATGCCTTGCGTATGATGTGTCCTATGATACAAGAACAGATGATGCTTTAACATTGAATCCTGTATACACTTTTTCATCTTTCGTTGTAGGTGAATCAAATAAGCTTGCTCACGCTGGAGCTGTTGCGGTCAGCGAAAAGCCCGGTGCTATGTTTAATCCTTTGTTTATTTATGGCGGACCGGGACTTGGAAAGACACATCTGGCACACGCCATTGGTAATAAGGTAAAAGAAATCAGACCAGATGCAAATGTATTGTATGTAACCAGCGAAAAATTCACAAATGAATTCATCAACACAATTATAAGCGGTAGCGGAACAATAGAGTTTAAAAATAAGTATCGTACCTGCGATATTTTGATTATTGACGACATTCAGTTTATAGCAAACAAGGATCAGACGCAGGTGGAATTTTTCCACACCTTTAATGCACTGTATGAATCAGGCAAGCAGATTATTATAACTTCTGACAGACCTCCAAAAGAGATGAAAGAACTTGAAGAAAGACTTATAACCCGTTTTGAATGGGGACTGGTTACTGACATTAAGCGTCCTGATTTGGAAACGAGAGTTGCAATTCTGAAGAAAAAAGCAAGTGAAGAAAACTTTGAAGTTTCTGATGATATAATGTTTTACATAGCGGAACATTTAAAGTCAAATATCAGAAATTTAGAAGGTGTTTTGAAGCGTCTTATGGCGTATAATGTTCTTATGGGAAAACCTATAACAATGCAATTGGCCGATGAAGCTATGAATGAATTTTTAAACAAAACAGAAGATGCACATGTAAATACAGAATATATATTATCTATTGTTGCAAATTATTTCGGTATTACATCAGATGAAATTCTATCTTCTAAAAAAACACAGGAAATAGCATATGCAAGACAAATCGCCATGTATCTGATGCGTGAATTTACAAATATGAGCTTGCCGAAAATCGGTCAGGAATTAGGCGGACGAAACCACGCAACAATTATAAGCGGTATCAAAAAAATCAAAGAATGTCTTGAAAAAGACGAAAATACTAAAAACATCGTTGAAGAGCTTGTTAAAAATCTTGAAAACAGGGAGTAATCCATGAATATCAAAATAACAACAGAATTCATAAAGTTAGATCAGCTTCTGAAGTTTGCAGGGGTTGCTGATAATGGTGCTTTTGCTAAGGAATTGATATTAGACGGACTTGTTAAATATAACGGAGAAGTATGCACAATGCGAGGGAAAAAGGTCTATTCGGGAGATAAGGTTTTGGTAGAAATTCCCGATGAATTAACAGAAGAAATTTGCGTGGAGTAATAAATTATGTTTGTAAAAAAACTTAAGCTTTCGGGGTTTAGAAACTATAAAAGTGAAGAGTTTGAGTTTTTGCCTGGAACTAATATTTTGTATGGTAATAATGCCCAGGGCAAAACCAATGCATTAGAGGCATTGTATCTTTTTTCCATAGGTAAATCGTTTCGTACACAGCAGGACAGAGAACTTATAAATTTTGACGAAAGCTTCACTCGTTTGTCAGTGGAGTTTTCTGACAATATCCGTGACAATGAAATAGAAATTTCTATTCGTCGCGACAAGAAAAAACAGATAAAAATTAACGAAATTCCCATAAGCAAAATGGGGGATTTGATTGGAAAATTTACGGTGATTTTATTTTCTCCTGATGAGCTTAATTTAACGAAAGGCTCTCCTAATGCCCGACGCAGATTTTTAGATATTGCATTAAGCCAGATGCGACCGAAGTATTATCATATTTTAAGACGATACAACAAAGTCTTAGAGCAGAGAAATAACCTGATTAAGAAACTGAAATCAAATCCACAATCTCCTGATCGTGATACGCTTTATATTTGGAATGAGAAGCTGGCAGAGTACGGTATGGCAATCATAGAATACAGAAAGAGCTTTGTGGAAAAACTGTATGAATTTTCTAAAAAAATTCACCATGAAATCTCAGGTGAAGTTTTTTTGATAAAGTATAAAGCTTCATTTGAAACAAGAGAAGATTTTAAAGAAAAACTGGACAATTCAATAGATAAAGAAATCGAACAGGGATTTACTATGTATGGTCCCCACAGAGATGATTTGGATATATATACTGATGACAAAGATATAAAAACCTACGGCTCACAAGGTCAGCACAGGAGTGCAGTTTTGGCATTAAAGCTTGCACAGGCGGATATTATCTTTGAGGATACAGGCGAATATCCTGTGTTACTTCTTGATGATATTATGTCAGAGCTTGATTCTGTGAGAAGAAATTACCTTGTAGGAAAAATAAAAGATAAGCAGGTTATTATAACCTGCACGGATGCGGATGAGCTTGCCATTGATATGAGTGCAAACCTCATCCATATAGAAAACGGAAAAATTATCAAGAGGTAGTAAAGATGTATGTACATTTAGGCGGAGATACAGTTATACTTCAAAAAGATATTGTTGCGATTTTTGACCTTGAGCTTACAAGTATATCGAAAATAACACGGGAATTTTTGCATGTAGCTGAGGAAGAAGGGTTCGTTGTCAATGTTTCTGATGATTTGCCAAAATCATATATAGTTACACAAAATGACAACGAAAGTAAAGTTTACATTTCCCCTATATCCGCAGCGACTCTTTTAAAACGGGCAAATAACATATTTGAAGAGAATTAAATATATTTTTTCATGCGTTCCAAGGCATTCTTTTCAAGTCTCGATACCTGAGCTTGAGAGATGCCTATTTCTTCGGCGACTTCCATTTGTGTTCTGCCTGAGAAGAACCGCAGATTAACAATCCGTTTTTCCCTGTCTGTAAGACGGGTCATAGCTTCTTTTAACGCTATTTCCTCCAGCCAATATTCGTCGGTATTTTTAGTATCTTTTACCTGATCCATTATAAATAATGTATCAGTACCATCATTAAAGGCTGGCTCGAACAATGAAACAGGATCCTGTATTGCCTCTAAAGAAAACACGATATCTTCTTTGGGAATTTCTAAAATCTGAGCTAATTCTTCAACAGTTGGCTCTTTTGAGTGCAGATTTATATAGTTTTCTTTGGCACGAAGAGTTTTGTAGGCAATATCGCGAAGGGAACGACTGACGCGAATGGGAGTGTTATCACGCAAGTACCGACGAAGTTCGCCAATAATCATAGGTACGGCATATGTGGAAAATTTCACATTATGTGACAGGTCAAAATTATCAACCGCCTTAATCAATCCAATGCACCCTATTTGGAACAAATCATCGGCATTTTCGTCTTTACCTGTGAAGCGTTGTATAACACTTAAAACCAGTCGTAAGTTTCCGTTTATAAATTCTTGGCGGGCGGCCTTGTCACCTGCTTTTATTTTTTGCATAAGCTCAACTTTCTCTGTTTCCTTTAAAAGAGGGAGCTCAGAGGTGTTGACGCCACAAATTTCAACTTTATTTATCATTTTTTGTACCTGCCTTTTTTGTTTCTAAAATAATTATTGCCGTAAAAGTTAGCAGGTATTCAAAATTGAAATAAAAATTGTACAGTATCAAATTTTCATATTTTGTACAGAAAATTCTAATACTTCTTATTCAGAATGGAGCGAAAAAAGTGGAATTATTAAAAGCTATCAAATCAAGGAGAACACATAGAAAATATATAAATAAAAAGGTTTCCCATGCAGACCTTGAAAAACTCATAGAGTATGCAAGGTATGCACCTATGGGTGGAAATATTCAAGGAATTAAGTATGTCCTGATAGAAAAAGAAAATATGGTAAAAGAAGTGTTTAAACATACAAAATGGTCAGCTTATCACCCTGAGGATGCGCCAAACGATAGAGAACAGCCGACAGCATATATTGCGATGCTGGGAGATACGGCTATTAAGCCAAACGGAAGTTTTGAAACCGATGCAGGGGCGTCTGGTACAATTATATCTCTTGTTGCCGAGGAATTAGGACTTGCATCTTGTTGGATAGGCTCTGTAAACAAAAAAGAAGTCGCAAAACTTTTAGAACTTGATGAAAGGTATGAGCTTTTGTATCTTATTGCAGTTGGGTATTCTGAACAAAAGGCAACTGCAATAGACACCACACAAGATATCAGGTATTTTACTGATGAAAACGGAGTGTTAACCGTTCCAAAAAGGACAGTTGATGACATAATTTTGCCTTGTGTTGAATTGAAAAATGACTGAATTATTTCTAAGTTGTTAACAATATAAAAAACTACTTTATAAAAGAGAGAATGTGTGGTAAAATAAGTAAAAATCATAAGAAAGCGAGATGATAATTATGATGTGTATAAGATGTAAGAAAGCTCCTGCTGTGCTTTTTGTCAATAAGACAGATGTAGCTTCAAATAAACAAACCACAGAGGGTTATTGCTTAAAATGTGCAAGGGAATTGAATTTAGGTCCCGTAGATGACATTTTAAATAAAATGGGAATTACACCCGACCAGCTTGATGAAATAAATAATGGTATGAGTGATTTTATGAGCTCATTAGAGGGATTTGACCCTGAAAACGATTCTGAATTTGATCCTGAGAATATGCCTTTGGCTATGATGAATGGCTTTGGAAATATCTTCGGAGGTCAGAATAACGAAACAGAACAAAGCGGTGGCAGTGTCAAAACTGCAAAACGCCAGAAAAAAGCAGAAAAACGCATTTTAGACAGCTTTGGAACAAATCTGACTGCCAAAGCTAAAGATAAACTTATTGATAGAATTGTAGGCAGAGATGCAGAAATAAGCCGCGTTATTCAGATATTGAACAGACGATCAAAAAACAACCCTGTTTTGCTTGGTGAACCCGGCGTTGGTAAAACGGCAGTTGCCGAAGGCCTGGCGGTAAGAATAGCAGAAAAGCGAGTTCCTGCAAAGCTCTTTGATAAAGAAGTATATTTGTTGGATTTTACAGCTGTAGTTGCAGGAACACAGTTTCGCGGCCAATTTGAAGCAAGACTGAAAAAAATATTAGATGAAGCAAAAAAACTTGGTAACATTATTCTCGTAATAGATGAAATTCATAATATTGTAGGTGCAGGAGATGCAGAGGGTGCAATGAGTGCAGCTAATATCTTAAAGCCTTCATTAGCTCGTGGAGACATTCAGGTTTTAGGAGCTACTACATTAGATGAATACAGAAAGCATATCGAAAAAGACTCAGCATTAGAGAGAAGATTTCAGCCTGTTATGGTTGAAGAGCCCACAATGGAGGAAACAGTAGAAATCCTAAAGGGTATTAAAGACTATTACGAAAACTTCCACAGAGTTAAAATTTCTGACGATGTGATTGAACAGGCGGTCTATCTTTCTGAGCGTTATATTACTGATAGATTTCTGCCTGATAAAGCAATAGATGTTATTGATGAAGCAGGCTCTAAATCAAACCTTCAGAATGTGAAGCTGATAGAACTAAAGAAGCTTACAGATAAACTAAAAGCGGTTCAGACAGAAAAAGAAAATGCAGTTTCAAGCGATTCTACAGAAGACTACCAAAAGGCCGCTGAATTAAAAGCCAAGGAATGTGCTTTGGTTGAAGAAATAAACAAGCTTAATGACTCGGGCATTGATACAACACTTACCTTAGAGAATATAGCAGAGGTAATCGAAGATTGGACAAAAATTCCTGTTAAGAGTTTGACAGAAACAGAAAGTGAAAAGCTTTTAAACCTTGAAGCGAGAATAAAAGAGTATGTGTTAGGTCAGGACCGCGCAGTAGAAATTGTATCAGAAGCAATCCGCAGAAATCGTGCCCGCTTAACCCGTGCACGCCGCCCTGTTTCCTTTATTTTTGCAGGACCAACGGGTGTTGGTAAAACAGAGCTTGCAAAGACACTTGCCCGCGTTATGTTTGACTCGGAAGAAGCTATGATTAGAATTGATATGTCAGAGTATATGGAAAAACACACAGTATCAAAACTGATTGGTGCACCTCCGGGATATGTGGGATATGACGATGCAGGTCAGCTTACAGAAAAAGTAAGAAGAAAGCCATATTCTATAATTTTACTTGACGAAATTGAAAAAGCACATGCAGATGTGTTTAACATTTTACTTCAGATTTTAGACGATGGCAGAGTAGCGGACAGTCATGGTAGAATTGTAAATTTTGAAAATACTGTTATTATTATGACTTCAAATGCAGGTTCACAGCTTCGTTCTGCAAGCCTTGGATTTAATAAAACAGAAGACGATACTGCATCTGCCCGTACAGAAATGGCACTGAAAGAAATTTTCCGTCCTGAATTTTTAAATCGTGTTGATGATATTATCACATTTAAATCATTGAGTCGCGAAAATCTTGTTGGAATTGTTGACCTGATGATTAATGAGCTTGCGACGGAATTGTTTAGAAAAGAAATAATTTTAGATGTGGACAACTCTGCAAAAGAATTGATTTTAGAAATAGGCTATGATGCAAAATTCGGTGCTCGTCCCCTTCGTCGTGCTATTGAAAAGCATATCCAGAACAAAATCGCATCTTTGGTAATAAGAGGTGAAGCAAAGAAACATTGCAAAATTAAAGTAGCTGTCGAAAACGGTGAATTTAAAGTAACTGTAGATAACATTTAAAATCATAAAAAAACCACTCGCACATCGAGTGGTTTTTTGTTTTTTAAAGCGTTTCAACTGTAGCTGGTTCTTCTGTGGGAGTTATCTCTTCAGACGCATCTTTTTTCTTCTTAAACATTTTAATTACCTTGTCAAGAATTGAAGGAACACTGTCGATGATATCCTGAGCAGGTGTTGTATTTTTTTCGATAGGCATAAGCTTAATCTCTTCCTTGCCTACTACCATAAATGCAACAGGTTCAATAGTTGCGCCACCACCGGAGCCACCGCCAAAGTTTGCATCAGTTGGGTTGGCAGGAGAGAGTTGCTTTTTACCGAATTCAGAACCGCCGGCGCCAAAACCAAACGATACTCTTGAAATAGGAATGATAATTGTGCCTTCTTTAGATTCTACGGGCTCACCTACAATAGTATTTACATCTACCATGTCCTTAATGCTTTGCATTGCTGTTTCCATTAAGCCGTTAATTGGATTTTCTGCCATATTAAGCACCACCTTTAATTTTATTTATTTTATTATTTACAAATTTATAGGTTTTTAAAACTTCTCTTACTACTATTATAAGATGAATTGGTTTTATAATCAAGATAGTTTTTAAATAAATGTTAAAAATTTTATTATTAAAATCAGGAGTTACCTGCATATTTATCTTTTTTATGCCAACTAAAGAATCGAAAACTTTTAATAAAAAGCTTCCTAACCCCCAGATAACACCTGTGGAAATACCGGTTGTTGCAGCGTTGTCAAAACCGAAATGAATATTAAAATCCACTTTTTTTATTGTTAGATGTTTTCTGGCAAAGGCGAGCATCTTATATAAATCATCTTTTATTTCGTCAAACATCTCTTTAAAAGCAGTAATTCTATTTTTAAAGATTTCGAATGAAAAATTGCTTTTTTCTTTTTTTTGAACAAGTTTTCCGGAAGAAGAATTATTTGCTTTCAAATGAATTTTTATAGGAATACCCAAAATTTTAAAATGTAAGAGTAAATCGTTTTTGTCAGCGGTTTTTATAATTTCCAGCCCAAACTCTATGGGCAACACTAACAAAGCACCCAAAAGCAGTATAAGTGCAATCAATAAAACTATTACCGCTGTCAACAAAATCACCTACTTACATATTTTCTTCTGAAACATCATTAGCTGTTGCTACTTCTATTTGCTCTCCTTGTTCTACTTCAGCCTGAACATAAGGGAATTGTTCGGTAAGTTCCTTAATATCAGGTAAATCTGCCAAGGTATTTAACCCAAAGCTCCTTAAGAATTCTTTGGTTGTGGAGTAGAGTATGGGACGCCCAGGAGCATCTAATCTTCCGCATTCTTCAATCAATCCACGCTCTGTCAATCTTGCGATGGGTCCGTCAGAATTTACACCCCTTATAAATTCTATACTTGAACGGGTCACCGGCTGATGATATGCAACGATGGAAAGCGTTTCAAGCGCTGCGGGAGAAAGGGACTGTTTTCGCTTTGTCTCTGCTAATCTTGTTACATATAGAAAATTTTCCTCAGGTGTTTTTAACTGTATGTATCCGTCGTATTCTACAATTGTGATACCTCTTTCGTTGGCTTTGTAAAACGCAGAAAGCTTGTCTACATTTTCTCTTACATCGCTTTCGGATATTTCTAAAATATCTGCAATGTGCGAAATTGCCAACCCGTCACCTGATACAAACAGTAAACTTTCAATGACAGCATCAATATTCATCTATTATTTCACCTTCCTTAAGTTTCTCTATAATTATATCATCGCCTGATATACTGGTTTTTATAATTTCAAGTTTAATCATCTCTAATAAAGCTAAAAAAGTTGCAATGACAGATGGTCTTGAATCGCTATCACTAAAAAGTGATATGAATGTAACTTTTTTTCCTGAATTAAGCCTTTTATGAATATAATCCGCTCTTGATTTAACTGATACAGTAGCTCGTCCCACAACACCACCAAAAGCACTTTTGGGAGGAGGGGCTTTTCTTTCGTTTTTATCCAAAACAGATAGAAAAGCAGAAAAAAGCATATCAATCGAAAAGTTCTGGTCAGAGTAGTCAGCATCAAGCTTCGGAAGAATTTCAGGTTTTTTGTAAAAATTATAGTAATCTGCAAATTCTTTTTCTTTTAAGATTTCGGATACTGCCTTCATGCGTTGATAATCTGCTAGTCTTTGAGCAAGGTCTGCCCTTGGGTCAGCCTCGTCATCTTCCTCCCTTTTAGGAAGGAGCATTTTTGATTTGATATATAAAAGTTCTGCAGCAATCACCACAAATTCGCTTGAGTACTCAATATCAAAGTCTTTTAAAGTGTTCATATATTCAAAATATTGTTCAGTAATACTGACGATAGGAATATCATATATGCTGACTTTATTTTTCTTTAGAAGATGCAATAAAAGCTCCAAAGGACCTTCAAATACATCTAATTTCACGCTGTGACGGCTTTCTGCTTCCGGTGGTTGATTTTCTGTAATTTCTAACTGTTGCATTAAAGAAGTCCACCCCCTGCGCCAAAAAATAGAATTTTATATATCAATCTTACCAAAAAATCTAAAATTGGGTCTAAAACACCTAAACCTAACGCCGCAATCAAAACGATAAAACCGTAACGCTCGTATCGCATAATTTCAAAGTATATTTTTCTGGGAAGTAATGACAGAAAAATCTTAGAACCATCCAAAGGGGGAATGGGTATAAGGTTAAATATACCCAGACTGATGTTGAGCGATATAAGCATATTAAAAAATAACCAAACATAAATATTGTTAGTCATAGGACATAAATACAAAAGCCCAAACATACCTATAAATGCCATTAAAAAGTTGGACACAGGACCTGCTAAAGCAGTAAGAGCCATATCTCTTTTGTGATTTTTAAAATATATGGGATTCACCATAACGGGCTTTGCCCAACCAAAACCAAAAAATAACATACATAAAGCACCAAACGGGTCTAAGTGACGCAAGGGATTTAATGAAAGCCTTCCGTCGTATTTTGCTGTTTTGTCGCCTAATTTGTATGCCGCAAAGCCGTGTGACATTTCGTGAATGGAGATTGCCAACAGCACAACAACAACTCTAAAAAAAACAAATATTATCTTATCTGTACTGAATCCGTTGACAAACATATTTCTTAACATAAAATCGTACTCCTTGTAATTTCTTATCTTATATTATACTGTAAAAATTCCTTGGTGTAAATAGAAAAAAATACTTTTAACACCATTTTAATATTTAGGTGATATTTTTTAAAAAAAACCACGAAAAAAATAAAAAAATATATATTTTTTATAGACATTTGAGAAATAGTGTGATAAAATATTAACAAAGTTTTGTATTTATATATTAAAAGGAGGTCTACGACTTGAGCGAAAAAACAACAATAGCTTTTTCCGGCACAAAAGAACAGGAAGAACAGCTGATGAAGGTGATTAGTGAACACAAGGATCAAGCAGGTGCACTTATCCCAGTACTTCACGAAGCACAGGACATCTATGGGTATCTCCCGATAGAAGTTCAGAAGATGATTTCTGACGGGTTAGATGTTCCTATGGCAGAAATTTATGGCGTAGTAACATTTTATACCCAATTCACAA
>JAZNUA010000119.1:0-1919 GCA_045592045.1 Congzhengia sp.
CCAATGTTCCATATACGATTTGACACTTAGCTTTGAAATATTAGATAAGTCATATTTCATAGCTTCTTCTTTTAGCTTTTTCGCTTTTTTCTTTGCTTCATTTTCTGTTTTTCCATAAACAGAAATACGCCTTCCACCACCAATAGAAATTTTTATCTCAAATCTTTCATCTTTTCGTTTACCTATATTATCCATAAAACTCCTTTATAATATGTATTGTCTGCCGATGTACTTTTCACACCATTCGTCAAAACGCTTGGCATCTACTCTCAAAGAACCACCGATTTTAAGGGATGGGAATGTTTCTGAGTTAAACAGCTTATATACTTGCGACCTTCCGAGATGCAGAATGTTCATAACATCTTCAGGTGTATAAAAATTCGTGCTATAATTTGTGTTGTTTTTCATATTTATCTTCCTTTCATTTGCTTATTTATTATACAGATAGCCTGACAGCTTGACATCAACGCCACAAACAGCTTACCTACGGGGTTTGAGCCACTTTTTCACAGCTTGACATTAGCTTGACAGGTGCTTGACAGCAACTTGACAGCTACTCTTTTTCTGCTATTAAAATATATGGATTGAGTTCGTAAGTGCCGTGCTGTCTGTCGGGTTTTAAGGAATTATCGGCGGAAAAATGAATATAATTATGCTCTTGTAGTATGAATAAAGCTTCATCAAGCTGTTTTGCCTTATATTTTTGACAAAATCTTTTTAATTCGCGCGCTCTATAGGTCTTTTCACCTGTTTTTTTCGCCGTTGCAACAATACGGTCAAGGACATATTCAGCAATTGCCAATTCCTCAGAAATGCCGAAAATAAGCTCGTTCTGAGCTTTGAAATATCGAGAAACGGATATTGCGTTGCTCATAGTTTCCGCAGAAACGGGAGTTGATACCTCGTTATCGCACAGATGGAAAATGCCACATATTCTCGCGGTTTTTCCGAGTAGCTTGCTGAGGAAGGTGCGGTTATTATCGTATCGCCCGAGACTGTTTAGTGTTTTTTCAATTTCATCAAAAAAATTGTTAAATAGATTGAATGCTTCGTCTGACAGAACGATACAATCAGTACTTTCGGGGAGTGAAAGCAAGTTATTGATAATTGAATAATAATTGCTTCTGATTTCATCGGGGATAGGAGTATTGCATAGCTGTCTTTTCCCACATAACGAAGGCGGTTGGGAGTAAAGGAAGCGTTGTGCAAGCCCTTTTCCGATAAATCGCCTATCAGCGATGAAATCCTCGATAACAGAGGGTTGACAACATATGCCGAAGGTAATTAGAGGGCGAGTAAGCGATATATTACCACTACTCTTGCGGTCTATTGAGACGGCTTGTCCGTCATACGCATTAAGATAAATATTGATATTAGCCTTTCCGTTGGAGTAAAGTCCAGCCATTATCTCAAAAACACCTTCATCCGAGAGAATAGCTATTTTTTCGCGGTTAGCGTGCATAACGCAGGCTATTGCCTCTGCGGTGCAATCAACAGCAAGTAATCGCAACTCTGACTTTGGATTTTTGAGCATTTCGGAAATTTTTCTCTGGATATCAGCTGTTTCCTTTTCACAATCATCATTCGATGAAATGAGAGCGTTTTTTCGGGCTTCGAGCTTCCTTAGTTTATTGCGATATGCTTCAATTTCTTCGCCGTGTGTGGCATTATAATGCTCGACATATTGGTTGATTGGAGCTGTAAGTGTGGAGAATACAGCCGACTTACGCTCACCGGGCTCGGCGATAACTGTAGTATAAAGGTTAAGTTCCTCGCACCATTCTGGCGTTATTTTTATTTTTCCCTTGCCTTGAGCACAGGCAGAAAGCACGGATAACATCACAACCGAGGGCATATCAGGATGCACCTGAGTAGTTTCCGCAACGCCATCGACAAAGAGCCTTATTGTTTGAGGCAGG
>JAZNUA010000120.1:0-4977 GCA_045592045.1 Congzhengia sp.
ATAGTGACCATCTTCATCCAAACCGTTGGGATTTTTAAATGATGTGTTATGAGCACCTATTTCTTTTGCCCTTTTATTCATCATATCAGCAAATTTTTCTACTGTTCCTCCTATATGTTCTGCAATAGCGATGGCTGCGTCATTTCCTGACTGAAGCATAAGTCCGTATAATAAATCTTCCATTGTGCATTTTTGACCTTTTTTTAAGTATAAACTTGTGCCCTCCTCACCTGCTGCATTTCCTGAAACCGTTACTATATCTTCAAATTCTGAATTTTCCAATGCAACTAATGCAGTCATAATTTTTGTCGTACTTGCCATAGTGTGTTGTTTTTGCATATTTCTTTCGTATATTACCCTGCCTGTTAACATATCAATTACACAAGCACATTCCGCTGATACAGATAAAGCTTCTGTAGTTTTCACATTTGAAAATAAAAAAAACATCAAAGTAATTAAAGAAAAAATCCGCTTCAAACCTCGTACCTCCAAGATATATTTAATAAATTATATGATAAAAAAGATTAATTATTTGTTACATTGCGAAAAAATACTTGGCATTTAATAATTTATATGGTATAATATATACAAACGAGGAAAACAATAAAGTATTCCTCTACAAAGAAAAGGAGTGACGGTTATGAAAATCACAATTACAGGTAAGCAGATTGATTTAACAGATGGTCTAAAAGCAAGAGTTGAAGCAGCTTATGCTAAGTTAGACAAGTACTTCTCAAAAGAAACAGAAGCTATGGTCACTTTAAGCGTTCAGCGTGATGCGCAAATAGTCGAAGCTACAATCCGTTCAGGTAATTTGATAATTCGTGTAGAAGAAGCTACTCCCGATATGTATGTATCTATTGATACATCAGTTGATGTTTTAGAGCGTCAGCTGCGCAAAAACAAAACAAGATTAGAAAAGAAAATGAAGCGAGAGTTTACTGAAACTGTTATTTTTGACAGTATCCCTGAACTCCCCACTGATATTGAAGATACAAAAATCGTTAGAGTTAAATCTATCGAAACAAAGCCCATGTCACCGGAAGAGGCAGTTTTGCAGCTCGACCTTATCGGTCACGAATTCTTTATCTTTACTAATGACAAGACAGGTAATAAAAACCTTGTATACCGCAGAAAGAAAGGCGGTTACGGTCTAATCGAAATCGACTAAAAAATCCTATGTGGCTATGGCGGTATGCCATAGCCACATTTTTAAGGAGTATATATGGAAACGCGAGCAAAAAAAATCATCAGCAATAATAAAAAGGCATATCACGACTATTTTATAGACGAAAAGTTCGAAGCAGGAATAGAACTTTTCGGCACTGAGGTCAAATCTGTCCGCGCCGGCCAGGTAAATTTAAAAGACAGCTATGTCTCTGTTAAAACAGGCGAAGCGTTTTTAATTGGTATGCATATAAGTCCCTACGAAAATGGAAATATATTTAATAAAGACCCTCTTCGTTCAAGAAAACTTCTGCTTCATAAAAAAGAAATTATGAGGCTAATCGGCAAAACCAACGAAGCGGGTGTGTCATTAATTCCGTTAAGCATATATTTTTCAGGGAACAAGGTCAAGATTGAATTAGGTTTAGCCAGAGGTAAAAAAGCCTACGACAAGCGTGAAGCAATAGCTGAAAAAGATGCAAAAAGAAATATGGACAGGGCAATAAAAGAACGAATGAGATAAAAATAAGTGTGAGATATTCAATATCCCACACTTATTTTTATATGGATGTTTTTTTCAGCACTACGAAATTACATTTTTTTAAAAGCATAATATATTCTGTTAACCTTTCGTATAAAGGAGTAACACTTTCACCAAATACATTTTTTATTTCTGCTCCTATGTCGTAAATTGTATTCTTACCATCTATTTTTTTCCACACCACGCTTCCGATATTGTCAAGATGAATATAGCTTTTTTTTGGTTTTTTTAATGTTTTTTGAAGTATATAGTTTATCAGTCCTTTATTTTTAACTACTAAGATTACCTTTTCTTCAGATGTTATCCACTCTATTCCAAAAGCTTTATTTGGGATTATATCTAAGATATTTTTTTTCAAATCTTTTTATCCTTCTTTCTGTATATATAAAAAATCATCACACAAATAATTATTGCCAACAGTGCCAATCCGCCAAATTTAAATATAAATCCAGGTACCAAAGAAGATAAATCAATCATACCATTTAAACCAAAAACCGCCAATATTGCAAGGAAAATTCCCACAAGACCTTCGCCTGCAATCATACCGGAAGAAAAAAGTATACCATTATTTATTCTGCTATTTTTAGTAGAGTCATCAGACTTACTTTTTTCCACAAACATTCTCACTAAGCCGCCGACCATAATACAAGCATTTAAATGCACAGGCAAATACATACCTATCGCAAAAGGCAATACAGGCATTCCGATTATTTCTACAACAAGCGCGATAACCGCCCCGACAATAACTATTCCCCATGGAAGATTTCCTTCCATTACTCCCTCTGTTATCAATTTCATAAGTGTTGCCTGAGGTGCTGCTAATTCTTCAGAACCAAATCCCCAAGCATTGTCTAAAAGATATAAGGTTCCTCCTATAGCGACAGCCGATACCACAACACCAACAATCTCGCTTATTTGCTGTTTTTTCGGCGTTGCACCTAAAATATAGCCCGTTTTAAGATCTTGTGATGTATCACCTGCTATGGCGGAAATTATGCATATTATTGAGCCAATAGCTATCGCACTTGTCATTCCGGAAATTCCTGTTGCACCCGTCAACTTTAGAATAAGCGTCGCTAACAATAGGGTTGCTATTGCCATACCTGATACAGGATTGTTACTGCCTCCCACAAGCCCAACCATCCTAGCAGAAACTGCCGCAAAGAAAAAACCAAATATCACTATAACTCCTGCTCCTATAAAATTTACAGGAACAGCCGGAATAACCCATACGAGTATAGTCAGAATCAGCACCGACAGTAATACAATTTTTATGCTTATACTGCTGTTCACCCTGTCATTATTTATATGTTTATCAGAAAACACTCCACCAATCGCTCCGTGAAATGTCTTTATAATGAGAGGCATAGATTTTATCAAGCTTATTATTCCGCCCGCTGCCAGCGCTCCTGCCCCGATATATCGTATATAATTACTCCAAATAGCCGCTGCTCCGCCATTTTCGTAAATTTGGCTGATAGACACTGTTCCGGGATATAAAACCGAGTCCCCGCCAAAAAAAACTATCATAGGTATTATTGCCATCCAACATAGTAGGCCGCCTGCAAACATATAAGAAGATATTTTTGCACCGCAGATATATCCTACGCTTAATACTGCAGGATAAATTTGTGTGCCTATTTCCCCGGCAAATCCTTTAAATTTAAAAGCGATTTCTCCTGAAACGATTTTTAATCCGTCCACTATAAATTTTATTATTGCAGAAAAACCTATTCCGGAAAAAACAATAGATGCATCTGTGCTGCCTTTTTCGCCTGCCAACAATACCTCTGCACAAGCTGTACCCTCAGGATATAGTAATATGCCGTGTTCCTTGACAATGAGTGCATTTCTTAAAGGTATCATAAAAAACACACCTAATAATCCGCCTATTATTGCTATGATTGTAATTTCTAATATCCCAGGTCTATCTGTTTTTCCCTCTGCTGCCCACAAGAATAGTGCTGGTAATGTAAATATGGCCCCTGCCGCTACTGATTCACCTGCCGAACCAATTGTCTGGACAATGTTGCTTTCCAGAATTGAGTTTTTTTTCATTAAAATTCTTGTTGTACCCATAGAAATTACCGCTGCCGGTATCGAGGCGCTTACAGTCATACCTACCCTCAAACCAAGATATGCATTTGCAGCACCGAAAACAACCGCTAAAAAAACTCCCACAATTATCGAAGTAACGGTAATTTCGGGAGTTATTTTTTCTGATGGTACATAAGGTTTGAATTTATCCTTTTCCTTCATAACTCTCTCCGTATCATAATATAAATTTCTTTTTATATTATGTCACAATAAAAAGAGCAATATTCAAACACTATTTGCACTTTGATATCAAATATATTAAAAATTCTAAAAAGTCATTCGTACCTTTTATGCTTAATTTCTCATCTACAGTATGAATATCAAACATATCAGGTCCTATAGCGATACAATCGAGGTCTTCTATTTTAGATGAAAAAATGCCACATTCCAAGCCTGCATGAATTGCAAAAATCTGAGGACGACTTCCGAATTTTTCTTCAAAAGATTTTATATATAATTTCTGCAATTCTGTTCCGCCTTTGTATTCCCATGGTGGATAATGCCCTGAAGCTTCCACGGTACAATTATTGTACTCAGCTAACAAGAATATCTTTTCCTGTAAATACGAAAGCGCACTTTCTTTATTACTACGAAGCGTATATTGTATAAAAATGTCACTATCATTGGTTTTTAATACGCCTAAATTCAACGATGTTTCCACAAGATTTTTTATATCCGCGCTCATATCAACCACTCCATTGGGAAGTGATGACAATAAATATATAATTTTATCACGATTTTCTTTACAGATCGTTTCGTAGTTGTTATTCTCTGCTATTTTTGTTGAGATACTTAAATTTTCTTCTCTGGCTTTTGATTCGCATTTTATTATATTTATATATTCTTCAATTTTCGAAAGAAACTCATCAGTATTTTCTACAACTAAAGAAAATTCACAGCGAGAAGGTATTACATTCCCCTTAGTCCCTCCGTTAATTGAAATAAGACTGAAATCTGATATTTTTTTTGCATAAGCAAGCAATCTGCCAGCTAAAACATTTGCGTTGATTCTTCCTCTATCTATCATGCTTCCGGAGTGACCACCCAACAATCCATCTATAACAAAATCTATTTTTTTGCCGCAGGATATTGTTTTTTCTATCGGAAATGTTATTTTAACATCTGCTCCGCCCGCACATGAAACAATAGCTTCATCATTTTTTCCCATATCA
>JAZNUA010000121.1:0-10393 GCA_045592045.1 Congzhengia sp.
AATGCGATTTTTTGCCAAAAGAGAGTTACAACCTTTGGTAAAGTTTTTAAAATTTATAAATTTCGCACAATGGTCAAAAATGCTGAAAGTATAGGTGCTTCCGTTACCACCGACGGTGATGTGCGAATTACAAAAGTAGGAAAGTTCTTGCGTAAATACAGGCTTGATGAATTCCCACAGCTTATAAACATTTTAAAAGGGGATATGAGCTTTGTGGGAACCCGTCCTGAAGTGCCAAAATATGTGAGCGCGTATACCCCTGAAATGTATGCAACACTTTTACTTCCTGCAGGCATCACTTCCTTGGCATCAATTCGCTATAAAGACGAAGAGCGACTTATTTCTGCGTCAACCGATGCGGACAAGACTTACATAGAAGAAATCCTACCCGAAAAGATGAAATATAATCTGGAATATATGGAGAGCTTCAGTTTTTGGGGAGATATCAAACTTATGTTTATGACTTTTTTTGCGGTGATTATGCCGGAAAAAGCACAGGAAAGTGGTGTGGAAATATGAAAACCGTTTCTGTTTGTGTCATTGCATATAACGAAGAAAAGTTTTTGCCTAAGATTTTAGGCGATATTATCGCCCAGACATACCCAAAAGAATTAACCGAAGTCGTGCTGGTTAATGCTATGTCTACTGACAAAACCAGAGAAATAATGGAGAATTTCAGAGATGCAAACCATGGATTTTACTCAGTAAAAGTTGTGGACAACCCTAAAAAAAATCAGGCGTCAGGCTGGAATAAGGCGATAGTTACTGCTACGGGCGATGTTTTAATTCGTATGGATGCACATGCTTATATGCCACAGGAATATGTTACTCAATGTATGAAGATTATTGATGAAGGCGAAGATATCTCAGGAGGACCGTGTCATCAGGTTGTTGAGAAAAAAACACCGTGGTCGGAAATTTTATTGATGACAGATAATTCGCTTTTTGGCAGCAATATAAGTATAAGTAAGCGTGGAGAAGAAAAAACATATGTAAAACTTATGTCCCACGCTGCATATAGGCGAGAAGTTTTTGCTGATGTTGGTGGATTTAATGAAAATCTGCTTCGTACTGAGGATAATGAGTTTCATTATCGTGTGCGTAAAGCAGGGTTTAAATTATTATTTGACCCTAAGGCGATTACATACCAATATGCAAGAAGTAATCTTAAGAAAATGCTAAAGCAAAAATACGGTAACGGCTACTGGATAGGATTAACTACAGGTGTAAGCCCTAAGTGCCTTGCTATTTATCACTTTATTCCGTTTTGTTTTTTGTTAGGAATTATATTTACTACCATTTTGATATTTTTTGGTATTTGGCAGTTAGCGGCATTGATGTGGGGATTGTATGCTGTATTTGCAGTGGCAAATACTGCGATTTCTTTAAAAAATAATGGTTTTAACAAATTCTTTAATATTATGCCGTTTCTATTTTTACTGCTACATTTAAGCTATGGTTGGGGAACTTTGATAGGTATTTTAAAAATGCCTTTTACAAGAAAAAAACTTAACAAATGCGATGGGATAGATGAGGTAAAAAATGCTGTAAAATCAGGGGGTACATATGAAGAAGTATAAAATTGGATACACCACAGGTGTGTTTGATATGTTTCATATAGGACATCTCAATATTTTAAAAAGAGCGAAAGAACAGTGCGAGTATCTTATTGTAGGTGTTTCTACAGACGAGCTTGTGAAGGAATATAAAAACAAGCAACCTATAATTTGTTTTTCTGACAGATATGAGATTGTTTCATCAATCAAGTATGTGGACAAGGTTGTTGCACAAAAAGATATGGATAAGATACAAGCTGCTCAACTGAATAATGCAGATGCAATTTTTGTAGGTTCAGACTGGAAGGGCACATCTACCTGGAACGAATACGAGAAACAACTTTCCGAAATCGGTTGCAAGGTCGTATATTTAGACCATACCGATGGAATAAGCTCAACAATTTTAAGAAAGAAGTTAAATGAAAATGAGTAATTATAAGTTTGTCAGGAATGAGTTGGATGATACCTATGGGATTTTGAAACTTCAGGATAAAATTCTTGAGATAATGGTGTATATTGATAGATTTTGCAAAGAGCATAACATTACATATTACCTGATGGGTGGTTCAGCCTTAGGTGCAATGCGCCACGGCGGATTTATTCCGTGGGATGACGATTTAGACATTTTTATGGATTACAAAAACTATAAAAAATTCATAGTGTGTTGTAAAGAGTGGCTTGATACAAATAAATTTCATCTTCAGGAGGAAGATACAGATGAACTTCCTTATTTCTTTTCAAAGATAAGGATGAATAGTACCACATGCTTAAATTCTGTCGAGGGTTATGATGAAAATGTTCACCACGGAATTTTTGTTGATGTTATGTGTCTTAACAATGCAGCCCCTACTGAAATTGGAAAAAAAATTCAGTATTACTGTGCTGGACTGTTAAAGGCGAGAGCTATTTCTAAAACTAATTATGAGACAGATAGTAAAGTAAAAAAAATTCAGCTTTTAGTATCAAGAATTCTGGTTAATGGGCCAATCAAAAAAGTACTTCTTCATATAGTAAGACGATATAACAAAAAGGAAACCACAGAAGTTGCACATATTTTTGGCAGAGCAAAGTATAAAAACAGTTTTTATCCTGCCAAAGATTTTAAAACCTCAAGAAGTGTTCCTTTTGAACAGGTTGTTTTGAGCGTTCCTGTTGATGTCGAAAATTATCTCACACTTCGATATGGTAAAAAATATATGGAGATGCCTGATGAAAAAACCAAGGCAATATATCAGTCTCATACATCGGTATGGGATACAGAACGGGATTACAGTGAAATATTAAAAGAAATAAAGGGATAGTTTATGAGAATAGAAGTAATCGTTGCCGCGATGAATCAAAGCGATTTTTCCATCATCAAAAAAAACAACATAAAGTGTGATGCTATAATCGCAAACCAGACGGATGATGAGTTTATCTGGGAAATGAGGTCTGATAGAAATGTATGTAAAATGATTTCAACAGTTACTCGTGGCGTAGGAAAAAATCGCAATGAAGGATTAAAACATATTTCGGGTGATATCATACTTTTTGCTGACGATGATTTAAAGTATAATGATGATATGGTAGAAAGAGTTTCGGAGGCATTTTTAGAGTTTGATGATGCGGATGTTATATTTTTTGGACTTGCTTATTCAAAAAACGGCGAAATGTTTATGAAAAAAACTTGCACAACAGGCAAACTGCCCCTATTAAAATCCATGAAATATGGAGCATGTGCACTTGCTATAAAAAGAGAAAGTCTGGAGAAAGCAAATCTCCGTTTTAATGAAAATTTTGGTGGGGGTTGCATTTATTCACATGGAGAAGATTCTGATTTTATTATAAATTGTTACAAACGAGGCCTTAAGGTCTATACTTATGACTATGTTTTAGGTGTAACATCTAAAGACTCTTCTACTTGGTTTACGGGATTTAATGAGAAATATTTTTATGATACAGGCGCTTTGGCGAAAAATACATTTGGTATATTTGCTATACCTTATATGCTTCGATTTGTATTGCGAACAGAAGCAGAGGAAAAGATTACTTTTAAGAAGAAGATTGATTTGATGTTTGCAGGCTATAGAAATTATAAAAAACTTATCTCGTATGATGAGTGGAAAAAAGGAAGATAATGAGTATGAAGAAAAAAATATTATTTGTAATGCCCCATTTAAAAACAGGTGGTATAACTACAGCATTTATCAACCTTATGAATGAACTAAAGGATGACAAAAAATTAGAGATAGATCTTCTTTTGTTCGACAAAGATGATGCAGGGGAACTGCCGGAAAGCATAAATATTTTGCCTGTGTCAAAGGGTTTAAGACTTCTTGCGACAAGTCAAAAAACAATAGAAAAAGAAAGTAAGCTATTGGGCTTGGTGCGACTTATATTGGGAGGTATATCAAAATTTTTTGCAAACTATCTTGCCTATAAATTAGTTTTCTTATTTGAAAAAAAACTTACAGGATATGACGCGGCAATATCGTTCAGTCAATCAGGAGTACTTCATAGCTTATATGGCGGAATGAATGAATTTATTATAAGCAAGGTTGAAGCAAAAATGAAAATAACATTCTTGCATTGTGATTATAAGTTAATAGGTCTTGATACGCCGTACAGTAAAAAAATATACAGTAAATTTGATAAAATTGCAGCAGTATGTAAAGGTGCTGAGGATGTTTTTCTTGATTGTGTACCAACTTTAAAAGGAAAAACCTGTGTTGTTCATAATTGTCATGATTTTAAGAAAATGGCAAGTCTTGCACGGGAAGATGAGTACATATACAAAAAGGACAGAATAAATATAATTACAGTAGCTCGTATAGTTAATCAAAAGGCATATGTAAGGGCTGTAAATGTTTTTAAAAGATTAAAAGAAGACGGTTTTTCTTTTTATTGGCACATAATAGGTGGCGGAGAGAAGTATGATGAGCGAGAAATCGAAAATTTGATCGAGGAATATAACTTGAGCGATAGTGTAATAATGCACTACGACCAACCAAATCCTTATAAATTTTATTCAGGAGCTGATATGTTTTTACTTGCTTCGTATCATGAAGCAGCACCGATGGTTTTTGCTGAAACATTACATTTTAATCTTCCTGTTGTATCAACCAATACGATACCAGCGCAAGAGTTTGTTATAGAAAAAAATCTTGGTATAGTGTGCGATAATAATGAAGATGCTATCTATAATGCTGTAAAAACGGTTTTAGAAGATTCTGAGATTTTAAACCGTATAAGAACACAAGAAAAACCTGAAGCAACAAATGCACAAGCATTAGAAGAATTTTATAAGGTCATAGAAGGAGAATAAAAATGAGCGAATGTACACACGATTGTTCAACTTGCGGTGAAAACTGCGAATCAAGAAAAGAAAGTTTCAAAGAGCCTATGAATGCTCATTCCGACATAAAAAAAGTTATTGGTATAGTAAGCGGCAAGGGTGGCGTAGGAAAATCCTCGGTTACATCGCAACTGGCAGTTTTGACAGCGAGACACGAATACAAAACTGCGATTTTAGATGCAGATATCACAGGCCCGTCAATTCCTAAGGCATTTGGTATAAAGGAAAAAGCATTTGGAACAGAGGACGGCATTTTGCCCGTCGAAACCAAAACAGGCATCAAGCTTATGTCTATAAACTTGCTTTTGGAAAATGACACAGATCCGGTAGTTTGGCGTGGTCCTGTTATAGCAGGAACAGTAAAACAGTTCTGGACAGATGTTTTGTGGGGCGATGTTGACTTTATGTTTGTTGATATGCCTCCGGGAACAGGCGATGTTCCGCTTACGGTATTTCAGTCACTTCCTTTAGATGGTATTATCGTTGTAACATCTCCTCAGGATTTGGTTTCAATGATTGTGGAAAAAGCAGTAAAAATGGCAGAGCTTATGAACATTCCTGTGTTGGGCATTGTTGAGAATATGTCATATTTTGAGTGTCCTGACTGTGGCAAGCAACACTCTGTTTTCGGCGAAAGCAAAATAGAAGAAATTGCGGCAACACACGGAATTAAGAATGTGGCAAAACTTCCCATAAATCGTGAAATTGCTTCTGCCTGCGATAAAGGAATTGTTGAACTTTTGGGAGCGGCGCAATTAGAAGAAATGGCAGACGCAATCGAAAATATGCTAGACTAAATATTAAAAAACAGGCTGTAGCAAAATGCTACAGCCTGTTTTTATTCTATTGAAAGTTGATTTGAATTCTGATTGTTATATTTTATACCGAAATGCTCGTAGGCCTTTATTGTTGCCATTCTTCCTCGTGGCGTTCTGGACAAAAATCCCAACTGTAGAAGATACGGCTCATACACATCCTCTATGGTATTGGAGTCTTCGCCGATAGATGCGGCAAGAGTATCTAATCCCACAGGACCGCCGTTAAAGTTTTCAATAATAAACATCATCATTCTTCTGTCGATGTTGTCTAAACCTAAATTGTCAACCTCCATCAAAGAAAGAGCGGTGTCGGCAAGTTCTTGAGTTATAGCGCCATCGCCTTTAACCTCTGCAAAGTCACGGACTCTCTTTAGCATTCTGTTGGCAATTCGAGGTGTGCCTCGAGAACGACGAGCTATTTCCATAGCGCCTTTTGCATCTATTTTTGTGCCTAAAATATCTGCACTTCTTGTTACAATCATTGAAAGCTCCTCAGGAGTATATAGCTCAAGTCTTGAAATAACGCCAAATCTATCACGGAGCGGAGCTGTCAGTAACCCTGTTCTTGTGGTTGCGCCAATTAGTGTGAATTTGGGCAAATCAAGACGAACTGAGTGTGCGCCTGGACCTTTTCCTAAAATAATATCTAAAGAGTAGTCCTCCATAGCGGGATAGAGGATTTCCTCTACGCTTCTTGACAACCTGTGAATTTCGTCAATAAACAAAATATCATTGTGAGAAAGGCTGGTAAGAATGGCCGCCAAATCCCCCGCTTTTTCGATGGCAGGACCTGAAGTTATACGGATATTTACGCCCATTTCGTTAGCAATAATACCTGCCAGGGTAGTTTTGCCGAGTCCCGGAGGTCCGTACAGCAAAACATGGTCTAAGGCTTCTTTTCGCGCCTTTGCCGCTTCTATATATATAGATAAATTGTCCTTTACTTTAGTTTGCCCTATGTATTCTGTCAAGGTTTTTGGACGAAGGGAAAACTCGGCTTCCTCTTCGTTCCCTAATGTTCTTGAGGACACTATTCTTTCTTCAAAATCTCCTGAAAATTGTTGGTCTATTGGCATCCTTTTACCTCCTTATCTCATCAGGCGTATTAGCGCTGCTTTTATTGTGTCTTCTGTTGACAAGCCCTTTTCGACAGCTGAAACTGCACGAATTGCATCAGCTCTGGGATAACCTAAGACCACAAGTGCCTCAACGGCATCGTTAGCAGAATCAACAGGAGCAAAAACTTCACCACTTGAATCTCCATTTAAGGAAATTTCTCTGCCTTTGAATTTGTCCTTTAATTCTAAAACAATCTTCTGTGCAAGCTTTGGCCCTACCCCTTGGGCGCGGGTTATAGCTTTATAGTCATCTGTTACTATGGCAATAGTCAATGCCTCAGGAGAAAGAGCAGATAAAACAGAAAGTGCTGCTTTTGGTCCTGCACCGTTTACTGTAATTATCAACTTAAAAATGTCTAATTCCTCGTGAGTTAAAAAACCGTATAAATCGAACAAATCCTCTGCTACACGCAAAAATGTGTAAATTTTTACTTCTTCTCCTTTTGAAAGCTTAGCGAGTGAAGATGGTGTCATAAAAATTTTTGTTCCAAAAGCTCCAGTATCTATTGTAACGGAGTTTTCGTCTACATAGTCAACGATTCCTTTAACGAAAGCAATCACTAAATTCCCTCCTCGTGTATCAGATTGTGATATTGTGCAGAATACCCGTGACACATTGCAATAGCTAAAGCATCTGCCACATCGTCAGGTTTAGGAACTGCATTCAGCCCAAGCATAGATGTTACCATACGCTGAACTTGTCCCTTTTGGGCTCTGCCGTAACCGCAAACAGCCTGCTTTATCTGGAGAGGTGTATACTCAAAAACAGGCACATTCAAAATTGTCGCCGCGAGTATGCATACCCCTCTGCCGTGAGCTACAGAGATTGCAGTTTTAACATTTGTGTTAAAAAACAACTCTTCAATGGAAAATGCATCAGGCTTGTGTTTTTCAATCAGTGTTGCAACGCTCTCGTAAATATCACGCAGCCTATCAGTAAGTTTCTGTCCGGCGGGTGTGGTTACAGCACCATATTCTATTGGTGTAAATTTGTGCCCGTCATAATGAATTACACCGTAACCAACGATAGCAATTCCAGGGTCAATGCCGAGAATAATCATTCTTTTTCTCCGAAATTTAAAAAAATGTTGAGTTTTTACAAACTTTACTGTATAATTGTATCATAAAGTTAAAAAAAAATCAAGAAAGAACGGTGTATTCCTATGAAACTTTGGGGTGGTAGATTTTCAAAAGCCACAGATGCTTTGGTTGACGATTTTAACTCATCAATCAGATTTGATGCGAGAATGTATAAGCAAGATATAAAAGGCAGCATGGCACACGCTGAAATGTTAGGCCGTCAGGGAATTATTCCTGTGGCTGATGCTGATTTGATAGTAAAAACTCTAAGTGAAATTTTAGATGATATAGAAGCGGACAAGGTGGAATTTTTGATTGACGCCGAGGATATTCATATGAATATCGAAACGATTTTAATCAACCGCATAGGCGATGCAGGCAAAAAGCTTCATACAGGCAGAAGCAGAAATGACCAGGTTGCAGTAGATTTGAGAATGTATCTGCGTGATGAGGTTGACGAGCTTTTGGTTATGCTTTCTAACGCAATGAAAGCTGTTTTAGATATAGCAGAAGAAAATATCGACACAATTATGCCCGGTTACACCCATATGCAGAAGGCGCAGCCTGTAACTGCCGCTCATCATTTTATGGCGTATTTTCAGATGTTTTTAAGAGATAAAGAAAGACTTTCAGATTGTCGTAAGCGTATAAATATTATGCCTTTGGGTTCAGGGGCATTAGCTGGCACAACATACCCATTAGACCGTGAATTTGTAGCAAAAAAATTAGGCTTTGACGGTGTAACGAAAAACTCTATGGACGGTGTTTCTGTCCGTGATTTTGCCATTGAGCTTGCCGGCGTTTTGTCAATTTTAATGATGCACTTATCACGCTTCTGTGAGGAATTGGTGATTTGGTCAAGCCACGAGTTTTCATTTGTGGAAATGGACGACTCATATTCCACAGGTTCATCAATTATGCCCCAAAAGAAAAATCCTGATGTGGCAGAGTTGATAAGAGGAAAATCAGGCAGAGTTTACGGCAGTTTAACCACACTTTTGACTATGATGAAAGGTTTACCTTTGGCATACAATAAGGATATGCAGGAGGACAAGGAAGCCATTTTCGACGCAGTAGATACGGTGAAGCTTTGCTTGCCTGTGTTTATAAATATGATAAAAACAATGACAATAAAAAAGGACAATATGGCACAAGGGGCAAAAGGTGGATTCACAAACGCTACCGACCTTGCAGACTATTTGGTGAAAAAAGGTGTGCCCTTCCGTTTATCCCATGAAATTGTCGGCAAAATGGTAGCATCAGCAGTTGAGAAAAATTGTGCTTTAGATGAGTTTACTTTGGAAGAAATGAAAAAGTTTTCTGATTTAATAGAAGAAGACATATATGAAGCCATCGCTATTAAAACTTGTGTTGACGAAAGAAATGTAATCGGAGGTCCTGCGCGCAAGCAGGTTCTTGCTGAAATTAAAAATGGACGCGATTTATTGAAATAAAGGGATAAAACAGGGGTTTTTCGTAGAAAAAATTACCAAATTGGGTTGACTTTAAAAAAGGAATGTGATATAGTAGTACCGCATACCGCAAAGGTATATGATTTTATTTTTTGGGAGGAGCAAGTTAAATGCAGAAGGGCACAGTAAAATGGTTTAACGCTCAAAAAGGTTTTGGCTTCATTGCAGCAGAAGACGGTACAGATGTGTTTGTACATTTTTCAGCAATCGCAATGGATGGCTTTAAAACACTTGATGAAGGTATGGAAGTACAGTTCGAAGTTGTTGAAGGTGAAAAAGGTCCCCAGGCAGCAAACGTAACAAGAGTGTAATCTTCAAATTTTGGACTTCATATATATCAACTCTTTATATGATAATCTAAAAATTCAAAGGCTACGGCATACCAGAAAAACCCCATAACTTTGAGTTATGGGGTTTTTGATTTCAAATCACAAAAAATAAAAAATAGCATATAATAATTACGGAGAAGCAAGATTATGAGTAAAATTTTAAGAGCAATAGATTCAGAAGGCTTAGTAAGAGTGTCTTTTATAGACAGTCGTGATATAGTGGAAACAGCAAGAAAAATCCACAACACATCACCTGTTGTAACGGCAGCGTTGGGCAGAACACTTACCATGACAGCGTTAATCGGCAGCGGTATGAAAGAAAAAGAGGACACTGTTTCTGTATTTATAAAGGGTGACGGGCCAATAGGTCAGATTGTTGCAACTGCAAACGGCAACGGTATGGTCAAGGGCTATGCAGCTAATCCTGCTGTACACCTACCATTGAAGGATAACGGAAAATTAGATGTCGGCGGATGTATCGGTAAGGGTGAGCTTTATATACTCCGCGATGCAGGCGGAAGCGAGCCTTATGTCGGCATTTCGCAGATACAGACAGGTGAGGTCGGCGATGATATAGCTTATTATTACGCAACGAGCGAGCAGATCCCCACTGTTTGTGCGCTCGGCGTTTTGGTTGACCGCGATTATACGGTTAAGGAGGCAGGCGGTGCGTTGGTACAGCTTCT
>JAZNUA010000122.1:0-2908 GCA_045592045.1 Congzhengia sp.
TGCGCTACTGCAACATTAACATCTAAATCGTCAGCCTTGATTGTAGCATCCTTGATGCCTTCTGTACCACGAACTTGACAGAAATCAACTTTTTCCAATGTGTTACCTGTCAATACTTCGTAAACTGTACGAAGCGCTGCTTCCATAACACCGCCTGTTGCTCCAAAGATTACGCCGGCACCTGTAGCTTCATCGCCAAAAGGTGAATCAAATACAGAATCCTGCAATCTTGTAAATTCCAAGCCTGCTTCCTTGATCATCTTAGCAAGCTCTCTGGTTGTGATAACTGCATCAACATCCTGATAGCCGTTATTTGAAAGCTCGTCTCTTCCTGCTTCAAACTTCTTAGCTGTACAAGGCATAACTGATACTACGAAAATATCCTTGGGGTCAATACCTGTCTTTTCAGCATAGTATGATTTTAATATAGCACCAAACATTTCGTGAGGTGATTTAGCTGATGATAAGTTATCTAAAAAGTCAGGGAAATTATGCTCACAGAACTTAACCCAACCAGGACTACAAGATGTAATCAACGGTAATTTGCCGCCATTTTTAACACGGTTAATAAATTCTGTACCCTCTTCCATAATTGTAACATCGGCTGCAAAGTCTGTATCGAATACCTTATCAAATCCAAGCATCTTTAAGGCTGTTACCATTTTTCCTGTTACACGAGAACCGATAGGCATACCGAATTCTTCACCTAAAGCTGCACGAACAGCAGGAGCTGTCTGCACTACAACATGCTTTGATTCATCAGAGATAGCTTCCCAAACTGCCTTTGTGCTGTCCTTTTCGTATAAAGCACCAACAGGACAAGCTGCAATACACTGACCGCAGTTTACGCAGTCTGTTGCAGATAAAGGCAGATCAAATGTTGAACCAATCTTTGTTGTAAAGCCTCTGCCTTGAGCATCGATAGCACCGACTGTCTGTACTTTTTTACATACAGCAATACAACGACGGCAAAGGATACATTTGTTATTATCACGAACGATTGAAGGTGATAAATCGTCAATAGTATGCTCTGTCATTTCTCCTTCAAAAGCAATGCCTGTAACGCCTAATTCATCACAGAGCTTCTGGAGTTCACAATTCTGGTTTCTTGTACAGGTTAAGCATTTTCTATCGTGATTTGAAAGTGTAAGTTCTAAAACTGTCTTTCTTGCTTTTCTTACTTTTTCAGTATTTGTGAATACTTCCATCCCTTCGTTTACAGGGTAAACACAAGCTGTAACTAAACCTCTTGCACCTTTTACCTCAACTAAGCACATACGGCAAGCGCCAATTGCATTAATATCTTTTAAGAAACAAAGTGTAGGAATTTTTATGCCGGCATCACGAGCTGCCTGCAAAATTGTATAGTTTGCAGGAACTTCCATTGCTATGCCGTTTATTTTAATATTTACCATATCCATCTTCTTGCTCCCTCCCCTTACTGTTTACTGATTGCATTAAATTTACAAGCGCTTTCACAAGCACCACATTTAATACATTTCTCAGTGTCAATAACAAACGGACTCTTGATTTCGCCCGAAATTGCACCAACAGGACAATTTCTTGCACAAAGGCTACAACCTTTACACTTTTCAGGGTCAATCTTGTATGAGAGCAATGCTTTACATACGCCCGCCGGACATTTCTTATCTACAACATGGGCGATATACTCATCGCGGAAGTAATGAAGTGTACTTAATACTGGGTTAGGAGCTGTTTGACCAAGTCCGCAAAGTGCTGTTGACTTGATGCCTTCTGCAATTTCTTCCAACTTATCGATATCTTCAAGTGTACCGTTACCATTTGTAATCTTATCTAAGATTTCTAACATTCTCTTAGTACCAACACGACAGGGTGTACACTTACCACATGATTCATCAACTGTAAATTCCAAGAAGAATTTAGCAATATCAACCATACAGGTATCTTCATCCATTACGATAAGTCCACCTGAACCCATCACAGAGCCAATAGCAATAAGTGAGTCATAGTCGATAGCCGTATCAATCAAAGATGCAGGAATACAACCGCCTGAAGGACCACCTGTCTGAGCTGCTTTAAACTTTTTGCCATTAGGAATACCGCCGCCGATTTCTTCAACAATTTCACGGAGTGTTGTACCCATAGGAATTTCAACAAGACCTGTGTTCTTGATTTTACCGCCTAAAGCAAATACCTTTGTGCCTTTACTCTTTTCTGTACCGATTTCTGTAAACCAGTCAGCACCATTCAAAATAATCTGCGTAATATTTGCGTAGGTTTCAACATTGTTTAAAAGTGTAGGCTTCTGCCACAAACCTTTGTTTGCAGGGAAAGGCGGTCTGGGTCTTGGTTCGCCACGCATACCTTCGATAGAAGTCATAAGTGCTGTTTCTTCACCACATACGAAAGCACCGGCACCAAGTCTCAACTCTAAATTAAAGCAGAAATCTGTACCAAAAATATTATTTCCCAAAAGACCATACTCTTTTGCTTGTTCGATAGCAATTTTTAGTCTCTGAACAGCAATAGGATACTCTGCACGAATGTAGATATAACCCTGATCAGCTCCTACTGCATATGCTGCAATAGCCATAGCCTCGATAACTGCATGGGGGTCGCCCTCTAAGATAGGACGGTCCATAAATGCACCGGGGTCACCTTCATCGGCGTTACAAGCAACAATTTTTCCGTTTTCGCCTTTAGCATTAGCTGTAAACATCCACTTCATACCCGTGGGGAAACCTGCGCCACCTCTACCACGAAGACCTGACTTTTTAATTTCTTCAATAACGCTTTCAGGTGTCATTTCGGTCAATACTTTACCTAAAGCCTTGTAACCGTCTGTACCGATGTACTCTTCTATATTTTCAGGGTCAATAACACCACAGTTACGAAGAGCGATACGACGCTGTTTCTTATAAAAATC
>JAZNUA010000123.1:0-10527 GCA_045592045.1 Congzhengia sp.
AACATCGTTTGCACCAATAATGATTGCTGCATCACACTGGGCAAACTCATCATTTATTGCTTCCATTTCATAGAGTTTTTCGTAAGGAACATCAACCTCACATAAAAGCACATTCATATGTCCGGGCATTCTGCCTGCAACGGGATGAATAGCAAATTTAACATCTACACCCTTTGCTTCAAGCTTATCAGCTAACACCTTAACAGTGCTTTGCGCCTGTGCAAGAGCCATACCATAGCCAGGAACTATCATTACCTTTTTAGCATTTGCTAAAATGTCCTCAATTGTTGTTTTTTCTTCTTTCTTTTCCTCTTGCTTTGCTTCAGCAACAACCTTTGCTTCTTTCTTTGCTGTTGAAACTTTGACTGTACTACCTAAAAGAATGCTTACAAGGCTTCTGTTCATAGCTCTGCACATAATCTGTGTAAGAAGAAGTCCCGACGCACCAACAATACCGCCGATTGCAACGAGCAATGGGTCACCTACAGCTATACCGGCAATACCGCCTGCAACACCGCTAAGTGAATTTAAAAGTGAAATTGTAATAGGCATATCAGCGCCACCAACACGGATAGCGAACGCAACGCCAAAAAATGCTGAAAGAACTGTGTTTATCCAGATATTATCCGGCATAAATACAACTGCCAAAAGTGTTGCAATCAATGTAACTGCAACAATCAATGTGTGAGCTTTCCATACAACAGGCTTCTGAGGAAGAACCTTATGAAGTTTTCCGGCAGCAACAAGGCTTCCTGTAAAGGTTACCCAACCAACTAAAAGTGCCACTGCACCAACATACACTGCAAATTTGTCATCAGCTGCCTGATCGACTGTCAAGATTGCAACCAAAGCACTTGCTAAACCACCTAAACCGTTAAGCAACGCAACTGCCTGAGGCATTTCTATCATCTTTACCTTAACGGCACCTATAATACCGATAACACCACCAATAGCAATACCTAGCCATGCCTGCCATACAGTTAGTATGCCATTCGAATATAAGATAACTAAAATAGCAATCACTGTACAAACAGCAGAGAGTGTATTACCTGCATTTGCAGTTTTTACCTTACTCATCATGCTAATGCCAATTAAAACGCCTAAAACGAGGACCGCACTTATTATGTAATATGTCATTTATTTGTCCCCCTTTTTAAACATTTTTAACATTCTGCCTGTAACGGCAAAACCACCTGCAACATTAACTATTGCAAATATTACAGCTAAAATACCGATAACAACGCTAAATACCGGTGCACTTTCCTTTAGGGCAACAGCCAGAACTGTCAAAGCACCTAAAACAGTGATACCTGACAATGCGTTCATACCCGACATTAACGGCGTATGTAACAATGTAGGCACTTTATTGATGATAAGGTAACCAACAATTGCAGCTACAACAAATATCAAAATCAAAATCCAACCTGTCATCAAATGAACTCCTCTCAATTATTTGTTCATCGCTTCTAATGCACCTTTATGCACTAATTCGCCATCTATCGTTGTTAATATTCCCTTAACGATATCATCTTCTTTGTCTAATACAATCTTGCCATCTTTTGTAAGATACTTAACAAGATTATAGATATTGTGCGCAAACATCCATGTTGAGCTTGTGGGTAAAAGACCGGGGATATTCTTAATGCCTTCGATTGTTACCTGATGCTTAACCGCTTTTTCGCCGGGAACTGTAATAGCGCAGTTACCGCCCTGGTCAATAGAAATATCTACGATAACAGAGCCGGGCTTCATTGTTTTTACAAGTTCTTCTGTCAAAATAACGGGAGCAAGCTTACTGGGAACAAGCGCAGAACAGAAAATAATATCCATATCTTTAATTGTATCGCGTAAAGCTTCTCTTTCTTTAATTAACCATTCTTCGCTTAATGCATTTGCATAGCCGCCTTCACCTACTGCAATTTCAGCAGGAACGCCTGTGTCTACAATCTTTGCACCTAAGCTCATCGCCTGTTCTGCAGCAGCAGGACGAATATCAGCAGCATATGTAACAGCGCCTAAACGCTTAGCTGTTGCAAGAGCCTGTAAACCTGCAACACCTGTACCTAAAACAAGTGCGTTACAAGGCTTAATCATACCTACAGCACAGAAAAGCTGAGGAATGAATTTTGCCAAATCATTTGCAGCCATCAAAATACCTTTATAGCCTGCACAAGTACTCATTGATGTCAAAGCATCAAGATTTTGTGCTCTTGAAATTCTGGGAACACCGTCAAGTGTCAAACCGATAATACCCTTAGCTGCCATGTTTTTAACCATTTCGTGATTAACGGGAGAAGCGGGATGAATAAATGTGATAAGATACTGACCTGCATGCATCATATCAATTTCGTGAACGCCTTTAGCTTCGTTGAACAAAGGCTCTTTAACTTTTAAGATAATGTCTGCTTTTTCATACAAAACAGCAACATCATCAATGATTTCAGCACCTGCCTGTGCATATTCTGCATCACTAAAGAATGCACCTTCGCCTGCTGCTTTTTCAACTAAAACCTGAAAACCGTCAGCCTTTAACTTTGCTACTGTTTCAGGAATAGCTGAAACACGACCCTCTTCATGCATAATTTCTTTCGGAATACCGATAACCATAATAAAAATCTCCTTTTAAATATATTATTTTAAATAAATACACTTTTAACGATTCTCTTAAAATCTATATACACAGTATTCTTCTTTTATTCATTTAAAAAAATATTTAATTTAATTATACTAATTATGTGATAAAAAGTAAATATGAACAGCAAAACTACCGAATATTTTTCGCAAAAAACATTTTTTCGCAAAAGTATTTGTTTTCGGATTGCATTTATAAAAAAAACTGAAAAAAATCATAGAAAAATTCTATTTCAGGCAAAAAAATATTTACCTATTCCTTTATTTTTTGACAAAATTTTATCTGTTTCAGTTATAATTGACAATGTTTTTTATTTACAAAATTAAAAAACAGGAGATACCCGAAACACAAAGCCGCATAAACAGCAAAGTTTTAGTATCTCCTGCAAATAAATCTTGTTATTATTTAATTAACCTTCGTAAACGAGGTTGTTCTTGATCATCTCGTCAACATTTGTTGCATCCCACCAAGCACCTGAAATATCAACCTTTTCAGATACATCTTTGCCTTCTAAAGCAAATACAGCCTGCTCTACTGCCTGGTAACCAATCTGGAATGAATCCTGAGCAACAGCACCTACAAGTTTAGGACCTGTTGTTGCTTTCATCCATTCAATCTGCTTAGAACCTGCATCGTAACCGCAGAACTTAATAGCGTCGTATTTAGCGCCTGCAGCTGCAATTGCATCATAAACCTGCTTAACAACGCCTTCATTTGTCATAAATATTGCTTTTGCATCTTTTTCATATAATGCTTCTAAAGCTGTTTTGTATGCGTTATCAGCATCGCCGGGTTTAACTTCTTTTTCAATAACATACTTGCCTTTTGTTGTTTCATCAGCATCTGCAAGTTCTTTAAACTTATCGATAAAGCCCTGTGCTCTGTCGATACCTGTCTGTGTTTCGTCGTGCTGAATAACACCTACAACATACTTATCAGCTGCTGCGATGTCTGCTTTTAAAGCTTCGTAGAACTTTTCAGCGTCAATCTGTGCTGCTAAGTAGTTGCTTGTAGCAACTGAAGAAACGATGGGGTTTTTGCCTGCTGCATCTAACGCTTCGATATCTTTTGCCCAGATACCGCTGTCAAACTGAACAACGGGGATACCTGCATCTTTAGCCTGTGAAAGCATATCAACGAAACCTTCACCGATTGTGCCTAAAACTAAAGCCTTGGCACCTGAAGAAAGAGCTGTCTGAACCATTTCCATCTGTGAGGGAAGGTCTTTAGCTGATTCTGAAGCGGGACCTCTGAATGTGATGTTGTAACCGTATTTCGCACCTGCTGCTTCGGCACCTGCTTTTACTGATTGCCAGAATGCATGAGATTCACCTTTTGCTACAACTGCGATTGTACCTTTGTCTGCTGCGTCGCCTGCGCCACCGCAACCAACGAGCATTGCTGTTGCTAACACAAATACTGTTAACAATGCGATTAACTTTTTCATTATTATATTCCTCCTTTTATTTAATGCATAATGCATTTGAATAACGATTTTTTTATTGTACTGTCTTTTTTAGTTTTTTTTGCTTTTCAACCTTTAGTTTGTTCGCATTTTTGTTCTTTATTACATCCATCAATACAGCAACGACAACTATAATACCAGTCAATACATATGTTACATATGTTGAGTTAACATTTAAGTTAAATCTTGCAAGTACAAAGTTAAGACCGCTACGGATTACAACCAACATAATAGCACCGATTACTGAACCGGCGATAGATGCCGTACCACCATTTGCTGATGTGCCACCGATATATACGCCTGCGATTGCATCTAACTCCATACCATTGCCTGTTGCTGTTGCAACTGTAGCGAATGACGCTGACCAGAAAATTGCCGCAATACCTGTTGATATACCTGCAATTACATACGCGATAATCTTATATTTGTCGGTATTTATACCTGAAAGACGCGTTGCTTCTTCGTTACTACCTATTGATAGTATATACCGGCCGATTTTACATTTGTACATCAAATACATACAAACCAATGCAAATCCAACAACCCATATCAAGCCTACAGGTGTACCGTTGTAATTTGAGAAGAGTTTATTAAACCATGTGCCGCTGGGATAAAACACATTAGGTATCGAAACAATGATTGCAGCTAAACCTCTTCCGAACATCATCGTACCTAATGTCGCGATAAATGCAGGTATCTTGAGCTTCGCAACTAAAATACCATTAATTAAACCAATTACTGCACCGATTGCAATCATAACAGGAATTGTAAATCCTAACGGCATACCACCCATATAGAGTTTACCTGCAATGATTGATGCTGCGATACATGTTGTACCTATTGAAAGGTCAATACCGCCTGTAGCTATAACAAATGTTACACCAAGTCCCATAATAGCATATGGAGCTAAGGACTGTGCCATACTTACTATATTGAATTTATTTAAAAAGTTAGGGTTTAATACCCAGAAAATAAGCACTAAAACCGCCAATGCTGCAATAATAATCATATTCTGCATGCTTTTTTTAGCGACCGAGGCTAATATATTAGGTTTCTTTACATCTGTATTTTTCATTTTCTCATTCCTCTCTCATTGTAGCATACGCCATTATTTTTTCTTGAGTTGCCTCACTGATATCAAGCTCGCCTGTAATTCTTCCTTCGCACATAACTATAACTCTGTCACTCAATCGCTGAATTTCTGACAACTCAGAAGAAATCATAATAATAGATTTTCCCTCAGCCGCAAGCTCTTCCATAAGAGTGTACATTTCACTCTTAGCACCAATGTCTATACCTCGTGTAGGCTCGTCAAATATGAAAATATCAGAGTTTTTAAGCAACCAGCGGGCAATAATAACCTTTTGCTGATTACCACCTGATAAGTTCTTTAAAAGTTGCTTCATCGAGGGGGTCTTTGTCTTTAACTTCGCATTTTCATTTTCTGCAGCTCTCTCAATTTTTGCATCATTTATAAAACCATAACTGATATAATCATCAAGATTACTCAACACAGAATTTTCTGCAACTGATTTATCAAGCAAAAGACCGTATCTCTTTCTATCTTCTGACAGGTAACAAATTCCGTTTTTAACGGCTTCTTCAGGAGTTCTGTTTTTAACCTTTTTGCCATTTATATAGATTTCGCCGCTGTCAGGTTTATCAGCGCCGTAAATCGCTCTTGCTACTTCTGTACGCCCTGCGCCCATAAGACCCGAAAATCCCAAAATTTCACCTCGGCGGAGTTTAAAACTTACATCTTTTATCTCTTTGCCACGATTTAAATTCTTAACTTCCAGCACCACTTCTGCATCATCTGAAACTGTACTTTGTTCCTTTTTGTCACCGTAAATTACACGGCCTACCATCATTTTAACAATTTCATCTTTTGTGGTTTCCTTTGTGTTAAGTGTACCTACATACTCTCCATCACGCATAACAGTAATTCTGTCAGAAATTCTGTTAATTTCGTCCATACGATGAGATATGTAAATCATACCTATGCCTTTTGCCTTTAAATCATTCATAATGGTAAACAATTCTTCAACTTCAGTCTGGGTAAGTGCCGCTGTAGGCTCATCCAGAATCAAGATTTTAGAATCGTGAGAAACCGCTTTTGCTATTTCCACCATCTGCTGCTTACCAACGGTAAGTGACCCTACCTTTGCTGACGGGTCTATATTAACCCCTATCTTTTCAAAAAGTCGCCTTGCGTCCTCTTCCATCTTCTTGTCGTCAATATAAATACCATTTACCATAGGTTCTCTACCTATATAAATGTTTTGGGCAACCGTCAGGTGATTCATCATATTAAGTTCCTGATGAATTATTGAGATGCCCGCCTTCTGAGAATCTTTGATATTCGAAAAATTAACAGGTTTGCCAAATAAAATCATTTCACCGGCGTTTCTTTGATATATTCCACACAACACCTTCATAAGCGTTGATTTACCAGCACCGTTTTCGCCCATAAGAGCGTGAACTTCGCCTTCTTTCAAGTCTAAATTTACAGACTTTAACGCATGTACGCCGGAAAACCTCTTGTCAATCCCTTTCATTTCGAGGATTACATTATTCATTATAGTCTCCTTTCCCGATTACTTTTTTGAGTATTCGCAACATTCCTCTTTATATATAATAACTCAAAAAATAATCAAATGTCAACGCTTAAACAGGTGTTATTTTGCACAAACTTCATCTTATTTTTTGTGCAAACTGCTGAATTTCACAGCGAAAAATGTTATATTTTCACTAATTTTATACCAAAAAAGCGTTAATTGAGCCACTTTTCGCGCTTCACTGTTTTATTGCGCTATTTCAGATGTAAAAATTACCTCTTGACAGTCTCATAAATTCTGATGTGATTATTTTGGTTACTTTTAGAAAAAGTAGCAATTTTTCTAAAATATTTTTTTAAAAACTTATTGACAAACAATATTTGTTATGTTATTATTATTAAGCATTAAGTAGAGGCTTGTTCGCTTCTCACCACCAGGCAAAGGCTAAAGTGGTTGATACTTTTCTTTTTTGTGAGTATTTTGCGGACAGGTTTCTGTCCGCTTATTTTTATGCGGTTAAAAAAATTCGGAGGTGTTTTTCCATTAGTAAGCAAGAACTATTGATTAACGAAGAAATCAAATGTCCCCAGGTTCGTTTAGTAGGACCTGACGGTGAGCCGATAGGCATAACCACATCTGCTGACGCTTTAGAACAGGCCTATGCAAAAAACTACGATTTAGTATTGATTGCTCCTAAGGCTGAACCGCCCGTGTGTAAAATCATGGACTACGGTAAATACAAGTTTGAACTTGCAAAACGCGACAAGGAAAACAAAAAAAATCAAAAGGTTATGTCCGTCAAAGAAATCAGACTTTCTCCGTCTATCGATAACCACGATTTTGAAACTAAGGTTAACCACACAAAGAAGTTCTTAACCTCAGGAGAAAAGGTTAAGATTACTGTTCGCTTCCGCGGACGAGAAGTACATCATAGTGCTTTAGGACTTGAGCTTTTAGACAGGTTTAAAGACGCAGTATCCGAACAGGGCGTAGTTGATAAGCCTGCAAAGCTTGAGGGTAAAAATATGAGCATGGTTGTGTCCCCCAAGGGCACAGCAAAATAAAAATTTTATTGGAAGGGGTTATAAAAATGCCTAAAATCAAAACACATAGAGCGAGTGCAAAAAGATTCAGAGTTACCAAAAACGGTAAAGTAAAAATGAATCACGCTTACACAAGTCACATTTTAACGAAGAAATCCACAAAGAGAAAAAGAAACTTAAGAAAGGGTGCTTATGCGTCCAGTGCGAATTTAAAAACATTAAAGAAGTTAATTCCTTATAAGTAATTCGCTTAAAAATAAATTTTTGGAGGTAATAACAAATGGCAAGAATTAAGGGCGCTATCACCACGCGCAAAAGACATAAAAGAATTTTAAAATTAGCAAAAGGCTACAGAGGTGCTAAAAGCAAGCAGTTCAGAACCGCTAAAGAAGCTGTAATGAAGTCATTATCTTACGCTTACATCGGTCGTAAGTTAAAGAAGAGAAACTTCCGTCAGCTCTGGATTGCAAGAATCTCAGCTGCTGCTAAAATGAACGGTATGAACTACTCAACATTTATGAACGGTTTAAAGAAGGCTAATATCGAAATGAACCGTAAAATGTTGTCAGAGATCGCTATTTCTGACAAAGCTGCTTTCGCAGCGCTTGTTGAGCAGGCAAAAGCTGCTTTAAAATAATAAAAACATACTGGGGCTGTTTAAAAATAGTTTTAAACAGCCCTTTTTATATCAAAATAGGAAACGGACCGCAATTTTACAAAAAATATAAAAATCTATTGAAAAAGCTCTTAAAGAGTGGTATAATGTGTTTAAACTTGATAAGCGGGAGCTTGTATTACAGGCTGAGAGGAAGGTGTGACCTTCGACCGAGAACCTGATTTGGATAATGCCAACGGAGGGATGCCTGATACTCATTATCAGGAAGAACAAAGAACTTTTAGGGGGTTACCGAATAGGCAACTCCCTTTTTTGTTTGGTTGGGTTTCTTATTGAGTTAATAAACAGCCGAACAACGGCAGAAAGAAGGAAAATATGTTAGAAGAAGCTTTAAAAAGGGTAAGAGAGAAAACACCACTGGTACATAATATAACCAATTATGTAACGGTCAATGATGTGGCAAATGCACTGCTTGCCTGTGGAGGTAGTCCTATTATGTCGGACGAACCTGATGATGTAGCAGATATTACTTCGATTTGCGGTGGACTTAACATCAATATTGGAACACTCAATAAGAGAAGCATTGAAGCAATGTTTATTGCAGGTAAAAAAGCAAACGAGCTTTCTCATATTGTAACACTTGATCCGGTTGGAGCCGGCGCAAGCGCACTTAGAACAAATACAGCTATCGAGCTTATGGAAAAGGTTAAATTTGATGTTATAAGAGGCAACATTTCAGAAATTAAAACTCTTGCACTGGGTAGCGGAACTACAAAAGGCGTTGATGCCGACAGTGCCGATACTGTAATCGAAGATAATCTTGATGAGATGGTTAAGTTTGCAAAAAACTTTGCCAAAAAAACAAGTGCAGTAATCGCAATAACGGGCGCAATAGACCTTGTGGCAGATAGCGAAAAATGCTATGTTATAAGAAACGGCAGACCGGAAATGAGTAAAATTACAGGCACGGGCTGTCAGCTGTCGGCGCTTGTATGTGCATTTGTAGTCGCTAACCCTGAAAACAAAACAGAAGCGACAGCGGCGGCCGTATGTCTCATGGGATTAGCAGGAGAAATCGGATTAAAGAATATGAAATCATCTGACGGAAACTCCACTTATCGCAACCGCATAATTGACGCTATATACAATATGGATGAAAAAACACTTAAAAGAGGTGCGAAGTATGAAATTAGATAAAACAGATATGCTTCTGTACGCGGTAACTGATCGCAGTTGGCTTAACGGAAAGACGCTATACGAACAGGTAGAAGAAGCTATAGCGGTCGGTGCAACATTTATTCAACTTCGCGAAAAAGAGCTTGACGAGGAAAGCTTCTTGATTGAAGCTATGGAAATACAAAAGCTTTGTAAAAAATACAATGTTCCATTTGTCGTTAATGATAATGTTGAAATTGCAAAGAGAATCGATGCGGACGGCGTACATGTGGGCCAAAGCGACATGGAGGCAGGCAATGTTCGCGAAATTCTCGGTGCAGATAAAATACTCGGCGTTTCTGCTCAAACTGTAGAACAGGCAATTCTTGCAGAAAAACAAGGTGCAGATTATCTTGGTGTAGGTGCGGTGTTTCCCACAGGCTCAAAGGATGATGCAGATGATGTCAGCATCGAAACTCTTAAGGATATTTGTAACAGTGTTTCTATTCCCGTTGTTGCCATAGGCGGTATCAGCAAACACAATGTATTAAAACTTAAAAACAGTGGCATTTGCGGAATTGCCGTCATCAGCGCAATATTTGCAGCATATGATATCAAAAAGGCAACAGAAGAGTTAAAAGTACTCGCTAAAGAGGTGGTTACAACTTGATAAAAGGAGTTATATTTGATGTAGACGGAACGCTCCTGGACTCTATGCACATTTGGAATGAGCTTGGCGAACGATATTTAAAATCAATAGGGATAAAATCAGAAACCGATCTTAACAAAATTTTATATTCTATGACCTTAGATGAAAGCAGTGCGTATTTAAAAAGAAAATATAATCTTCCAGACAGCGAAGACAAGATAACTGCAGATATAATAAGAGTAATCGAGAATTTTTATCGGCACGAGGCAAAGCTAAAGGCCGGGGTAAAAGTTTTTCTGGAGTTATTACAGAAAAATTCCGTGCCCATGATTGTTGCAACATCGAGTGATGAGAAAATCGTAAAACTTGCATTTGATAATTTAAAGATTTCTAAATTCTTTACGGATAT
>JAZNUA010000124.1:0-24468 GCA_045592045.1 Congzhengia sp.
ATTAGAAATACGCTTAGATATATATTTTAACACACAAGCTTTTATAGCTTGTGTGTTTTATATTTTAAGAATAATCACGCCCCATCATAAATATACTAATAATGCGCTATATTTATGAAAAGAGGTACTGTTATGAAAGTATTTGTATTAAACAAAAAAACAGCTGTTACATATTTGTCATTGATGATTTGTGCTGTTATTATGGTAATAGCAGGCTTTTCCACATCTGAAACAGTTATGAATGATGAAAGCGACAGACTTTTGCCTATATATTCCGTAGATAAAGGCAACGAAAAGGTCTGTGCCTTAACTTTCGATGCTGCCTGGGATGACTCAGACACCGATATTTTAATAGAAACATTAAAAAAACACAATGCTCCTGCCACATTTTTTATGGTGGGAAGTTGGGTAGAAAAATACCCTGATTCAGTGAAAAAATTTCACTCGTCCGGCCATGAAATAATGAATCATTCCGACACTCATCCCCACATAAACAATTTGTCTGATGAAAAAATTTCACAGGAATTAAAAAATTGCTCTGACAAAATTGAAGCGGTAACAGGTGTTCGCCCTATGCTTTTTCGCGGCCCTTACGGCGAATACAATAATACCGTTATAAAGGCTGCAACAGAGCAGAATATGTTTACTGTACAGTGGAATATTGACAGCCTGGACTGGAAAAATTTAACCGCCGAAGAAATAGTAACACGGGTAACCAACAGAATTACTCCCGGCTCTATCATTCTTTTTCATAATGGTGCTAAAAACACCCCTGAAGCATTGGATATAATATTAGAGAAACTATCCTCAGCAGGCTACAAATTCGTAAAGGCGTCAGACCTTATTTATAAGGAAAATTACATAATAGACCACTCAGGAAAACAACTGGCAGAGTAAAAAGAAGGGTTGCAGCAGAATTAGAATTATTTTGCTGCAGCCCTTTTTTATGCAAATTTTAAAAAATCAAATTTATCCCAATACATCCCAAAAAACCGATTACAGTAGGAAGCAAAAGCGAAATAAATGTCCACTTAAAGCTTTTCGTTTCTTTGTATATTGTCATGAGTGTTGTTGCACAAGGCCAGTGAAACAGAAAAAATATTATTGTATTTATTGCTGTTGTCATAGTCCAACCATTTAACAAAAGTACATCTTTTATCTGCAAAAGGCCAATTCCGTCTGATAGGATACTTCCTGACAAATACCCCATTATCATTATAGGCACTACTGTTTCGTTTGCCGGAAATCCAAGAATAAACGCCATTAGAATTATTCCGTCAAGACCCATTATTTTTCCTATCGGGTCTAAAATTTTCGCCAACATCTGCATCAGAGAAACATCGCCTAATGTCACATTTGCCATTATCCACAGAAGAATTCCGGCAGGAATCGCAGAAACTATCGCCCGCCCCAAAACAAATAATGTTCTGTCAAAAATCGAGCGTATAATCACCTTACCTATTTGCGGTTTTCTGTATGGAGGAAGCTCCAAGGTAAAGGACGATGTTTCTCCAGAAAGAATAGTTTTTGATAAGAGTTTTGATGCAAAAAAAGTCATCACAATTCCCAATGATATAAATAAAGTTAAAACTACTGATGGCAGGATGCTTTTTGAAAGTATTCCCGCTCCGCCAACTATAAAAATCGAAATTATACTGATTAAGGCAGGAAATCTGCCGTTGCAAGGTACTAAACTGTTAGTTATTATCGCTATCAACCGTTCACGCTTGGAATCAATAATTCTGGCACCTACAACACCTGCTGCGTTGCAGCCAAACCCCATGCACATAGTAAGAGCTTGTTTTCCGCAGGAGCCGCATGCCTTAAAGCATCTGTCAAGATTAAATGCCACCCGCGGTAAATAACCTAAATCCTCCAACAGTGTAAAAAGCGGAAAAAAAATCGCCATAGGCGGAAGCATTACTGATACTACCCAGATTAACATTCTGTATCCGCCAAAAACTATCATTTCCCTGAAAAAATCAGGACATTTTATAAAGCTAAGTGCTGCATTTAACCATTCTTCTGTTTTAAAAAGAAATTGTGACAACACCGAAGATACACTGTTCGCCCCTGTTATTGTAAGCCAGAAAATCCCTAAAAGTAGCAAAATCATTGTGGGAATTGCTAACTTTCCTGTCAGGAGTCTATCTACCTTTCTGTCTCGCTCCAAATAGTTTTTATTTTTAAATGTTGTTACATCTTGTGCGATTTTTTCTGCCAAAATTACCGTCTGCTCCGCATCGTTTTTTTCAATTTTTTCGCCCGAAAATTTCCCGCTCACTATTGTATCGAGCAACTCATCTACGCCGATTCCTTTTCGTGCCGAGGTCGTTATAACAGGTATTTTTAGCTGCTTTTGAAGTTTATTTTTGTCAATATGTATCCCCTTTTTTTTGGCCTCGTCTATCAGGTTAATACAAACTATAACCTTGTTGGTTATATAAAGCGTCTGCAAAACCAAAATCAAATTCCGCTCCAATGTAGTTGCGTCACACACAACCACCGTTACATCAAGCTCATCCGTCATTATGTAATCACGGGCAACCTCCTCCTCGGGCGAGTGAGAAAGCAACGAATAGCACCCCGGCAAATCCACAAAGGTAATACTTTTTTGCTTGTGTTTACAAATCCCGACTGCTCCCGTCACCGTTTTGCCCGGCCAGTTACCTGTGTGCTGGTGCATTCCTGTTATATAGTTAAAAAGTGTAGTTTTTCCCACATTGGGGTTTCCTGCCAAAGCTACCGTAATATCTGAATTTATTATCTCGCTTCCAAAGCTGTCCTTTGCCCCTATGCCTGTAGAATTTTTAGTAAGCCCCATATAAATACCCCCTCTTACACAATATGCAAAAGGGGGCAAACCGTTAATGAGTTTATTGTATTATTATATTTTCGGCATCCTCATGGCGAACAGAAATCACCGTTCCCCGAACAATGTATGCCTTTGGATCGCCCAAAGGACTTTTTAAAACACATGTAATTTTCGTTCCGGGAACAAAACCCAAATCGTAAAGTCTTTGCTTTAGCGAACATTTGGGCAGTATTTTTTTTATAATTCCGCTTTCGCCAACGGAAATTGATGTTAAAGTATACATATATTTTACCTCTTTTTTTGTTCCTATTATTATAGTATGAAAGAAAACCAAAAAAGTGAAAAGAGGTTGTAGCTTTGCTACAACCTCTTTTAAAAAACACTATATTTTAAAACAATCCCATTCCACCATATTTTACAATTAACGCCGCAAATACGATAGAAACCATTGATAAAAGCTTAATCAAAATGTTAACCGAAGGACCTGCTGTATCTTTAAACGGGTCTCCAACAGTATCGCCTACGACAGCGGCTTTGTGGTTTTCAGAGCCCTTACCACTAAAGTTGCCTGCTTCGATATACTTTTTAGCATTGTCCCATGCTCCGCCTGAATTTGACATCATAATAGCAAGCACAAAGCCGGAAACGAGTGCACCAGCCAACATACCAACTACGCCGTTTACACCAAGCACCAAACCTACAACAATAGGAGCAAATACGCCCAATGCTGCAGGAAGAACCATTTCACGAAGTGATGATTTTGTACAGATATCAACACAGGTTTCGTAATCTGCCTCAGCTGTTCCCTCAAGCAATCCCTTGATTTCTCTGAACTGTCTTCTTACTTCAACTACAATTTTATGTGCTGCTCTGCCCACTGCCTGCATTGTCATAGCACTGAAGAGGAAAGGAAGCATTGCGCCAACAAAAAGACCTATTAAAACCGCAGGGTTTGTAATTTTTAGATCCAATAATCCCGGATTTATCGCATTGATCTCGTCCGTATATGACACGATTAAAGCAAGCGCGGTTAACGCTGCTGAACCAATAGCAAATCCCTTGCCTGTAGCAGCTGTTGTGTTACCAAGTGAATCTAAAGCATCTGTACGCTCACGCACCTGAGGGTCTAAACCGCTCATTTCGGCAATACCGCCTGCGTTGTCTGCAACAGGACCATAAGCGTCAGTAGCGAGGGTTATACCAAGTGTAGACAGCATACCGACTGCAGAAAGACCTACACCATAAAGACCAAGTTCAAATGCGTTTTCAGCACCACTAAAACCACCTGCAACATAATAGCTGACAAGTACTGAAATACCAACAATAATTACAGGAATAGCAGTAGAACGCATGCCCAAAGCAATACCGTCAATAATGATTGTAGCAGAGCCTGTTTCTGATGATCCAGATAATCTCTGTGTGGGCTTGTATGAATCAGATGTATAATATTCGGTAAAGTAACCGATTAACACACCTGCTAAAAGACCGGAAAGTACTGCGCCAAAAAGGCCTTCCTTACCAGGCATTAACACATAAATTAACGCAAAACTTGCTATAGCTGAAATAATCGCTGCTGAATATGTTCCGCGACGAAGTGAGCCTAATAACATTTTCTGTGTTGCGCCCTCTTTTGTTGATACAAAGAAGGTAGAAATAATAGATGCAAGTATTCCAACCGCTGCAATAAGCATAGGCAGGATAACGCCGTTAAAATTATGACCTGCCGCAACTGCCAAAGCACCGCATGAAATGATTGAGCCTACATAAGACTCATAAAGGTCTGCGCCCATACCTGCAACATCACCAACATTGTCGCCAACATTGTCAGCGATACAAGCGGGGTTTCTGGGGTCGTCCTCAGGGATACCGGCTTCAACCTTACCAACCAGGTCAGCACCAACATCGGCAGCCTTTGTAAATATGCCGCCACCTACACGAGCAAAAAGTGCCATTGAGCTTGCACCCATACCAAATGTGAGCATAGCCGATGTAATCTCGCCAATTTCCTGAATTCCAAATACATATCTTAAAAGAATAAACCATACGCTTATGTCTAAAAGACCAAGTCCTACAACGGTCATACCCATTACGGAACCCGATGAGAAAGCTATTTTCAAACCTTTATTTAAGCTGTCACGAGCACCCTGAGCAGTACGGGAGTTTGCATATGTTGCAATCTTCATACCAATAAAGCCCGAAAGCCCTGAGAAAAGTCCGCCCGTAACAAAGGCAAAAGGAACAAAAGGTGTTAAGAGTCCTGCGTACGCCAAAACTCCAATGATTACAAACATAACCGCAAAGAAAATACCTACTGTTTTGTACTGACGCTTTAAGTATGCCATAGCGCCTGCACGAATCTTTGAAGAAATTGAAGCCATTTCAGCAGTTCCTTCAGGAAGTTTTTTTACGGCAAAGAACTTGTACGCTGCAAAAATAATCGCAACTACTGCTGCCGCAAGAACAAAAAATGGTGCATATTTCATATAATCCATTTTTGTTTCCCCTTTCAATTTTAGTGATTTTTTTATTTTATCACAACTTTTTTACCATGTAAAGCTTTTTTAACGAATTTTTCCAATTGCGTCGTCTAATTTTTGCAAATCCTGACCCATTTTTGACCAGTCATTGTTTTTACTTGATTCACGAAATGCATCATAAGCATCTATAACACTCTGAATACTATCTGCCACATCTTCTACCGCATGCTCCTTCTGGGGTAATTCAGATGGAGTTTCCTCCTCCGACCCATCGGGAATTTCTTCCTCTGCCAAGTCATCTGTATATAAGCCGTCAGAATTTTCCAAAACTTCTGCTAATGCCTCCTCTAATGTAGGAGCCATCACGATTTCGTCTTTATAGGCTACAATAATTCTCTTTATCTCAGGCAAAGAAGCATCATTCTGTGAGGTTATATAAACGGGCTCTACATAGAATATAGAATTTTTAAATGGAATAACCAGCAAGTTGCCTCTTATAACAGATGAGCCACCCTGTCCCCAAAGAGTCATTTCTCTTGAAATATCAGGGTCATTGTCAATCTTATTTTCTATCTGCATAGGGCCATATACAGTGCTTGACTTAGGAATCCTGTAAAGCACTATCTCCCCGTAATGCTCTTTGTCGGTACGCTTCATAAGTATGGCAACCATATTGTGTTTATTGCTCAGAACATACGGCATATTCAATACAAGTTCAGGGTTTTCCTCTCCCTCAATAGTAAAAATATTAAAATAGGGAGATACAGAAATCTCATCATTTTGATATTTTTCTGTTGCTACGCGCCACACATCTGCCTGATCATAAAACTGTCCTGGGTCATCTAAATGATACCTCTGATATACCTCTGTCTGAATTTTAAACAGACTCTCAGGAGTTGTGATGTGATTTATCAATTCTTCGGGGATTGGACCATCTGCAAAAAGCGACGGATAGATTTTCTTGTAGGTTGCCGCTATCGGATCTTTTTCATCTATAATATAGAATGTCACATCACCTGTATATGCATCAACAACTACTTTTATGGAGTTTCTTATATAATTTACTCCGCCAAATGTCTGTGCATACGGATACTGTGTTGATGCGGTGTATGCATCAATTACCCATTTAATTTCACCGTTATCACTTACCACGATCTGTGCGTCAGCCTCATAGCTCAAAAATGGAGCCACAAGCTTTACTCTTTCCATTATATTTCTGTTGATGAGTATTTTACTGTTTTCATCCACATTTCTTGAAAAGAACATCTTATAGTCTTTATAATAAAGTGAGAATATGAGCTTATTCAAACCATTGAGCTTAATGCCTGAATTTCCGTCATAGGTAAACTCAATATCCTGATATCCCTCAGAATAGTCAAGTTCCTTATTATCAGAGCCGACAATTACATAATCATTCGTACTTTCTCCATAATAAATTCTCGGCTGCTTAAGCTCAGGCATACCATATTCTGAAACTGTAGGTATATCCTTCATAGCAAAGTATGGCTGTCCGTCTTGTGTCACCCTGTTAAAAGGACTTGCAACAACACCATAACCGTGTGTATAACGAAACTTCTCATTAGCATAAGAACGGGCCGTTTCTTCCAGATTGTCCTTATTAAGCTCTCGCGCTGACATAAATACACCCGTCAACTCTCCATCAATTTCGTAAGGTATTACATCTATATCGTTAAAAGTATAGTATTTTCTCAAATACTGCAACTGATTATACGCTGTCAAAGAAGCAGAAAAATCAATTATTCTTGTATTAGTAAGCTCTGCGCTGTTTTGAGATACTGCATCTGATGTAAGATTTTGGGAAAAATCAAACTGCACTTCTTTAATGTCGTTAAGCCCGAATGCATGCTTGGTAGCGTCCATATTATATTTAATATATGGTTCCTGAAAGTTGCGTTCATCAGGTGCTACTACAAATTGTTGAGTTACAAAAGCTACAACCGATACCAAAATATAAATAACAGGTATAGCTACCACACAAGCTAAAGATGTCTTAAACTTCTTTTTCCACAGAAATATCACTGTAAGCGCAACTGCCAAAAGTATAATATACGGTGCAAATTTATAATAATTCATCCATATATTTGCCTCAATATAACCTAAGCCGGCAAGACTATCCTTGCCGAATGAACCGTGAAGCAGGCCCTCTGCACTTATTTTATATGAAAAAATCATTATCACATAATAAATCAAAACATTAGCTGTAATATGCGTAAGAGCGCCTTTTTCAAGAGTTATCATTTCGCGAAGTTTTTTTATTCCGTCAATATAAAATGCGAAAAAGTATATAGCCGCAACTAAAATCGTCTGTACTAAAAATGCGCCCTTTAATGCAGAAATTACCGTACTAAAAAAAGGCCTTACAAGTATATAATAGCTGATATCTTTACCAAAAATAGGGTCAGCAATGCCAAATTCGGTTGCGTTTAATGCTGCTAATAACTCCATATAGGAGTTTTCTCCCATGACTCCGCCAAAAATTAAAGACAAAACTGCAGAAGCTAAAAAATACGGCCATTTTTTCTTAAAGAATTTTGCATCGAAATGCTTCACTAATGCGATTCTTTTGATTAAAAACAGATTTATCAGAGATATGATAAAAACGACAACAAATCCAGAAGCCCCTACTGCCAGCTTGCAGAAAAAGTTTTTCCAGAAAATATCACCGTATGCCGCGCCTACTTCGTTGATTTTCAATACTTCCACAATAAAATTTAAAGAAGCTGCAAGTAAAATCACCAAAGCCAAAATTCCGGCAATTATACCTATCAGAATTTTTTTGCCGCGGGTAAAGTTGTTTTTTTGCTTTTTAAATTTTTCGGCTAAATCTTCTTTTCTAATCTTACTGAATGGATTTGAGTCTTCATCAAAGCCGCCAAATCCACCAAAACCGCCTGAACCAAAATTCATATCTTTACCCCCTTATTCTTCTGGGAATAACGCCTTTGCAAATTCTGCAGGGTCAAACTTTTGCAAGTCGTCTATTCCTTCACCTACACCTATAAACTTAACTCCAATATTTTGCTCACGGGAAAGCGCAATAACAACGCCACCCTTAGCTGTCCCGTCAAGTTTTGTCAAAACAACACCTGTAATTTTTGCCGCATTTTTAAACTCCCGAGCCTGAATCAAAGCATTCTGTCCCGTTGATGCGTCTAAAACAAGCAGAACCTCCGATGCTTGTTTGCCTGTTTCTCTTTCAATTACCCTCGCTGTTTTTGCAAGCTCGTCCATAAGATTTTTCTTATTGTGGAGTCTTCCTGCAGTATCGCAGATTACGATATCTGTGCCTCTTGCCTTTGCTGCTTTTATAGCATCAAACACCACTGCCGACGGGTCTGAACCTTCCTGATGCTTTACTATATCTACTCCTGCACGCTGTGCCCATATTTCCAATTGGTCGATAGCTGCCGCTCTGAATGTGTCGGCAGCTGCAAGCAATACACTCTTGCCTTGTGCTTTGTAGTAATTAGCCATTTTACCTATTGATGTGGTCTTACCTACACCATTAACACCAATCACCATTATAACTGCAGGCTTTTCATCTGTATTGCATTCTGTATCTTGTTCAGACAGAATATTACCGATTATGTTCTTTAATTCACTTTTTAGTTCTGTGGGTTCTTTTATTCCTTTTTCGCGAGCTGCTTTTCTCAATAAATCAATAATATATACCGATGTGTCTACACCAATATCTGCACTGATTAAACACTCTTCAAGCTCTTCAAACAAGTCCTCGTCTACTGACTTAAATGCATAAAAAACATCATCAAGTCTGCCGAAAACCGCCGTCCTTGTCTTAGCAAGGCCTTCTTTCAGCTTGGCAAAAAAGTTCTTCTTCTGTGTTCCGTTCTCCATATCAACAGACTCTGCCTTGGGAATAGGCTCCTGTTGTATTTCTTCTTTGTTCCCTTTTTTAAACCACTTCATCAGTTTCCCTCCGAATGTCAGTCATTTATTTCATTTTTTCTGTCTCTTGTCATCAAATCACAAACTGCGTCTTTAGCTGATTTCCTCTCAAAAAGCACGCTGTAAACTTCTTCTACGATGGGCATTTCCACACTGTATTTTTTTGCTAATTTATGTGCCTCTTTTGCCGCATAAACGCCCTCAACAACCATATTTACCTCTTTCATTGCCTCATCACAGGTTTTGCCCTGACCGATTAAGATACCTGCCCGTCTGTTCCTCGAATGCATACTTGTGCAAGTAACAATCAAATCGCCAATACCGGAAAGTCCTGAAAAAGTCGCCGCTTTTGCTCCCATAGCTGTGCCTAAACGACTGATTTCCGACAAACCACGAGTCATAAGTGCAGCTTTTGTATTATCTCCAAGACCAAGCCCGTCGGATATGCCCGCACATAGAGCTATGATATTTTTTAATGCTCCGCCTATTTCTACACCGGTAATATCGCCGTTGGTATATATTCTCAGATAATCTGTCATGAAAATTTCCTGAAGCATTTCTCCCACTTCTTTAGATTCACTTGCAGCGACCAAAGCTGTGGGGATTTTCTTTGCCACCTCTTCAGCATGTGACGGACCTGAAAGTGCCGCTACCAAAGCTTGTGGGATTTTATCCTTTATGGTTTCAGACAGTGTTTTTTGAGTGGTTGAATCAAAGCCTTTTGATGCACAAACTACCACTGCGCCATCCTTAACATAAGGACACATATTTTCTGCCGTTTTGGAAACAGCACTTGAAGGAGTTACCACCACGATGATGTCCTTGTCCTTTACTGCCTGCTTTAAATCACTTGTATATTCAATTCCTTCGGGAAAAATGAAATCAGGTAGATTTTTCGGTCTTTTTGTTAACCTTAGCTCTTCACTTTCCTCAGGAAAATACGACCAAAGGGTTACACTATTTCCTTTATCTTTCAATATTGCTGCAATAGCGCAACCCCATGTACCTGAACCAATAACAGATATATTCAAAACATTCACCACCTATTTTTCTGATTTTTCGCCTATTTTTCGTTCAGTACCCGCCATAAGCTTTTTGATATTATTTTTATGACGGATAATTCCTAAAATTCCTAAAAATACTGCAGGGATGATTGAACCTTTTTCATAGGACATAGCTTCACCCATATACATAGCGTAAGTAAATAACGGAAAAAGTATACAGCCGATTAAAGAACCTAACGATACAAATCTGGTCAAAACTATAGCTATCACACCAACCCCTAAAACAATAATTCCTATACGCCAATCAATTATAAAAATAGTTGCAACTGATGTTACTATGCCCTTGCCGCCACGAAAACCAAAAAACAATGGAAAATCGTGACCGATTACAACAAATGTTATAGCAAGATATTTAAGTACTAAGGTCTGTGGCGGTAAAATACCGAACCAGTCTGCAATTAAATATGAAATACCTACAGCAATAAAAGCTTTCAATGCATCACCTAAAACTACCAGCACTGCCGCGGTTTTTCCCATAACGCGAAGTGCATTTGTTGCTCCCGCATTGCCGCTACCCTGCTTTCTTATATCGCTCTTTTTCAATTTCGAGAGAATAATGGAGGTATTTATACTACCTACCAAATATGAAATAACTATTGTAATAATACACGCCAATACCATAACTTACCTCCTGCTATTCCTTAGTTCCTTTGTCTTCCCGTTCCCTTATTATGAACCTTAAGGGAGTACCTGTCAGACCGAATACTGACCGTATCTGGTTTTCTAAATATCTTAAATACGAAAAGTGCATAAGCTCTTTATTATTTACAAATACAACAAATGTAGGCGGACAGGTTGAAGCTTGCGTCATATAGAAAATCTTTAAACGCTTACCCTTGTCAGATGGTGGCTGAACCTTCATTGTCGCCTCTGACAAAACATCGTTTAACATACCTGTTTTAATGCGCATTGTGTGTTGGTTATGAACATAGTCAATCTGTTCAAAAAGCTTGTCTATTCTCTGCCCTGTCAACGCCGAAATATACACCTGGGGAGCATAAAGCATAAACCCAAGTTCAAGATTTACCTTTTCTTTAAAATTTTTCATTGTGTGGTTGTCTTTTTCTATCAAATCCCACTTGTTAATGGCAATAATTGAAGCCTTGCCCTTTTCGTGAGCATAGCCTGCAATTTTAGAATCCTGTTCTGAGATTCCCTCTTTTGCATCAACTACAATCACGCAGACATCACAATTATCTATGGCAGCAAGCGAACGAACAACGCTGTATCTTTCAATGCCTTCGTCGATTTTTCCACGCTTACGCATACCTGCAGTATCAACCAGAATATATTCTTTTCCATCCTTCGTGAAGCTTGTGTCAATTGCATCTCTGGTTGTGCCTGCTATGTTGCTTACTATTACACGGTTTTCTCCTAAGATTTTATTTATCAAAGAGGATTTTCCCGCATTGGGCTTACCTACTATGGCAACCCTCAATGCATCTGTTTCCTCTGCCTGCTGTTCTAAAAGTTCCTGAGGTACTTTTGAAAATACTTCATCCAGCAAATCTCCCACACCAAGTCCGTGTGTTGAAGAAATGGCAACAGGGTCGCCTAAGCCTAAATTGTAAAACTCGTAAAAATCCATAGGAGGCTCGCCACCGTGGTCAACCTTATTAACTGCTAAAACTATTGGTTTACCTGACTTTTGAAGCATTGCCGCCACATCTTTATCGGCAGCAGTTAATCCATCGTGAACACAAGTCATCAAAACAATACAGTCGGCACACTCAATGGCAAGCTCCGCCTGAAGCCGCATATTTTTTAATATTTCATCATCTGATTTTGGCTCTATACCGCCTGTATCAATAAGGGTAAATTTTTTATTTAACCACTCAGCTTCTGCATAGATTCTATCCCTTGTTACACCAGGGGTATCATCAACTATTGAAATACGACTTCCCGCTATTTTATTAAAAAGTGTAGACTTACCCACATTTGGTCTGCCTACTATTGCTACAATAGCCTTTCTCATACTTTTGTCCTTCCTTTAATAACCTAATAGTGCTGCCAAAAAGCATCCGCCGTCGTTCTTGACGGGAACAATTTTCATACCCAGTTCTTTTTGGGCATCATTTAAAGTTATATCGTCTAAGAATATATCTTCATCTGCTTTTAGCATAGACTGGGTAATAAGCAATTTATCGGCACATCTTCCCTTGAGTTCACGAAACAAATCCCTTGCTCCCAAAAGTCCCGAAACGGTGACTCCACCGCCAAAAAGTTCATTCTTTACTGCCACCACATCTATATCATTTATATTATAGCTCATTTTGGCCAGATTTACCAGCTTTTTTATAAAATTATAGGAAATTTCTCCCGTTGCAACTATGATTTTTTCCTTTTTGGCTATTTTCATACCGCAATCAAGGGCGGATTTAAATTCTGCCTCCATGGAAGAAAGCATGCCTACGCCGTTTTCTATCTGGGGAAAATCCTCATAAGCTTCTTCGTCGGGTAAGGGAATTTCTGCATTTACATAAAACTCATCAGAGGCATAAACAAACCTCGTTCCGTACTTTTCCAAAAGCTTTTCCTGCCATGCTGTTATTTGTTCTATTACGATTCTGCTCGTTTCCCTGTCAAAAGACTTCATAGGATACAACCCTTCACGGCAACGGGTTAAACCCACAGGCACAACAGACATACTGCGCGCAACAGGCAAAAACTGCGACAAATCAAAAATCGTCTGGTCAAGCTCTTTGCCGTCATTTATCTCAGGGCATAAAACCACTTGAAAGTTCATTTCTATGCCGTTTTCATAAAGCTTTTTTATATGAGTTAAAATTTTATCGGCATTTTTGTTGTTGAGCATTTTTTTGCGCAACTGGGGATTTGTGGTATGAACAGAGATATTTACAGGTGATATTTTATACTCTATGAGCCTTTCTATATCTTTCTCACTCATGTTAGTAAGCGTTACATAATTTCCGTAAAGAAAAGAAAGGCGTGCATCATCATCTTTAAAATAGAGCGTATCGCGCATGCCTTTAGGCATTTGGTCAATAAAGCAAAAAATGCACTTGTTGTGACAACTCTTCGGATTGTCAAAGAGCATATTTTCAAAATTTATTCCTAAGTCCTCAAGATATGGATTTTCTATTTCATATTCAATTATATCGCCGTTTTTCTTTTTTACAACCATCAGAATTTCTTCTGCCGTTGACAGAAACTTATAGTCCAGATAGTCAACAATTTCCTTATCGTTAATAGACAAAACAAGGTCGCCCTTTTCTATTTCAAGCTCCTGGGCAATGCTGTCTGTGTCGACCGATAATACATATGCTCCGCTCATAGTGAAATCTCCTAAATTTATATTACATACAAAAGGTATCCTTTTTCTCCGATTGAGAAAAAATAGCACCTTTATTATATTCTTTTTATCCTAAAAAGTCAAATTATTTGGCGCGCCCGTTAATGTTTTATTCATAAGTATTTCTAAGCACCTTTGGTGCAATAAGCACCGTTCTGTTTCATTTCGTTCATTTTTGTCACGGCGAATTTTGAAAATCTGCAAAAGACTGCATTTACCGCTGAAACAAATTCCATATAATACCATATAATTGACATTTTTTGGAAAAAAGACCTTGAATTTTACAAATTACTCGTGCTATAATTAGATTGTCGAAAATGTAAATTATTTCCATTTCTAATAATCAGGAGGTCAACTATGATAAAGGTAGTTTCAATCGATGACAATCAGGAAGTAAGAGAAAGTTTAAAAGAATACTTTAAGGACAACCCCGCAATAGAATTTGCAGGCGAAGCAGAAAATGGCGCAGACGGCTATAACCTCATATGTGAGAAAAACCCTGACGCTGTGATTTTGGACATCGTAATGCCAAAAATGGACGGACTTGCTCTTTTGGAAAAATTATCCGAAGAAAATATTAAAACCCATGTATTGATTTACTCCTCTGTAGGCAATGATGCTGTTGTCCAAAAGGCATTTTTATTAGGTGCTGAATATTACATTATGAAGCCCTGCGATTACAAGGATATTGAACATCACATCAAAGAATCCGCCAATGTTTTTTCACCATCTGTTCACAATACAATCAGTATGCGTTCTCAGAATTCTGTCACAGAGAGCAATTTAGAGCATGTTATCACAGACATCATTCACGATATAGGTGTCCCTGCCCATATTAAAGGCTATAACTACCTGCGCGATGCCATTACACTTTGCATCAAAGACGATGAGTTTATAAATTCTATAACCAAGCTTTTGTATCCTACCGTGGCTAAAAACTTTTCAACCACATCTTCCCGTGTAGAGCGCGCAATCCGCCATGCTATAGAAGTTGCCTGGAACAGAGGGCGTGAAGAAATTCTCACTGATATTTTTGGATACACCATAGACACCAACAAAGGAAAACCCACAAACGGTGAGTTTATTGCTATGATTTCTGATTCTATTAAACTCAAAATGAGAAAAGCAATATAAGAACAATTCTCCCATACAAATAACCATCGGAGGCGACAGCAACTTTGTCGTCTCCGATGGTTATTTTAGGTAAAATTTCTTATAATCCTTGACATTGTCAGCACTAAATTATATAATACAATAAGTGAGGTATTGTTTTGCTTATTTAATATTTTTGAATTATATGGAGGAAGAAAAATGAATGTTTTGGCAATTACCTGTCATCCCGATGATGCAGAAATTAACTGTGTCGGCACATTGCTTAAGTGTTTAGAACGCGGAGATAATGTAACAGTTTGCCATGTTTGTAACGGCAATAAGGGACACGAGGAAATTCCCTCAGACGAGCTTCGTCTAATGCGTGCTGAAGAGGCACAGTCAGCAGGCAAAATCGGCAACTTCCGTGTCGTAACCTGTGATATTCCTGACCTTGAAATCTATCGTTGCAATGAAGATTACAGAAAGAGAGTCGTTGATGTTATCCGTGATGTACAGCCCGACTTTATAATCACTCACGCACCCAATGACTATATGCCTGACCATGTTGCTGTTTCTCAGCTTGTTTTTGATGCGTCTTTCGCTGCAAGCTGTGTTTACTTTAAGGGAAGCGTTCCCGGCAAAGCAGCTGTTACACCTATTTATTATATGGATAACTTGGCAGGTGTTGGAACATTACCCACAATGTATGTAGATATTTCAGATAAAATTGACCAGAAATTAGAAATGCTCGAGTGTCATGTCAGCCAGATGAAATGGATGCGCGACCACGACAATATTGATTTTGCAGAATTTGTCAAGACCTGTTCTCGTTACAGAGGCTTACAGTGCGGTGTTGACTATGCCGAGGCCTACACAGAATGTATGGCTTGGCCTAAGAACACAACAAAGCGCCTATTACCTTAAAAATATTTAAAAACATACAATAAAGGAGAAAAGAACTATGGATTTTATCAGTACAGTTAAAGGTTCAATGTTAGAAGGCTTTTATCCTGCAGGTTGGGATATGGCTAAAATTGACGCTTGCTGTGACCCCAAAAACAAGGTTTCAGATCGTCAGAGCTTTTGGAATGATGGCTTCACGCCTATTGAATGCGACAACTTGACAGCATTTGATACATATATGGGCCACGAAATCGCACTCCAGATCAAGCAAGCTAAGGACAGAGGCGAAAAGCTCGCTATGATTCTTCCCGTAGGTCCTATGGGTATGTACAAATGGGCAGTATTTTTCTTAAAGGAATGGAATATTTCATGTGACCATGTTTACACATTCAACATGGATGAATGGTCAGATGCTGACGGTAACACATTAGCTTCAAACGACCCCGCTGCATTCCAGAACGCTATGGAGCAGGCTTTATTTAATCCCTTAGGTGCACTCACAGTTCCCGCATCCCAGAGAAACTTCGCAACAAAAGAAAACCTTCCTACATACCCTGAGAAGATTGCCGCTTTAAAAGCAGAAGGTGCTAAATTAGTATTAGTATATGGTATAGGCAGAATGTGTCACATCGCTTTCTGGGAACCCCAGTTTGCAGGCGAATTCGCATCTGAGGAAGAATGGAAATCACAGTGCTACAGAATTGGTGCTAAACTCCATCCTTTAACAATTGAGCAAAATGCATTGACAAGCTTTAAATCAAGAACAACTTTGGTTCCTTGCCGTGCTAACACAATAGGACCCGGCTTGTTCTTACAGGCTGATTACGCTATTGGCGGTGCTGATGGTGTATTAGGTCGCGGTATGCAGTGGCAGGGCATGAGCTTCTGGATGACTCTTCGTTATGGTCCTACACCCTGGATCACATCAAGCTACATCCCCACACTTCCCGGCAAGCTCTTCTATTTGTCAGAATTAGCTGGTCCGTTAGTTGCTGAATGTAACTAATCAAAAAAAATATATCGTTTTTTGTAGATTGCGGCACAAAAAAGTGCCGCAATTTTATTTTTCCAAAAATTTTGACTTTATTTTAAGAATCTATTTACTTTTTTTCTGTTTTTGGTTATAATTAGTATAGATAAATGTCAAAAAATTAACAATTGTCGAATTTCGGCAGAACGGAGAAAAAAATGGATTCATTAGATTTACAAATCCTGACTTGTTTAAAAGAGAACTCCAGAGAAAATGCTACAAATATTGGCACTAAAATCAATCTTTCTACCTCAGCAGTAATTGAGCGTATAAAAAAATTGGAAGCATCCGGACTTATCCAACAGTATACAGCTATTATCAATAACGAAGTTTCGGGCAGAGAGCTGACTGCATTTATTTCGGTAAGACTTGACCACCCTAAATATAACGAAAGCTTTTGCAAAATAATGGACAGCCACGATGATATATCAGAATGTCACTATATAGCAGGCGATTTTGATTTTATATTAAAGGTTGTGACTACCTCAGGGAAAACCTTAGAAGAAGTCCTAAATCAGATAAAATCAACTCCCGGCGTTTCTTTGACCCGTACTTCAGTAGTGCTGTCTACCAGCAAACAAGAAGTGTGCTTATTGCCTAAAATTTAATTTAAAAAAATTGTATGCAGATATTTAAACCGACCTCCAAAAGTTTTATCTAACGATTGGAAGGTCGGTTTGTTATTTTTTATATTATTTCTTATTTCATTTTTATAACTTCTTTACACTGCTTTACAATGTTTTCAGCGGTTAACCCATAGACCTCAAACAATTCATTAGGCTTGCCTGACTGTCCAAACACATCCTGTGTTCCTACTCTCAGCATAGGAACAGGAGTTGTTTCACAAAGGGCTTCAGCTACTGCGCTGCCCAAACCACCGATTACATTGTGCTCTTCTGCTGTAACGATAGCACCTGTTTCATCAGCTGCCTTTTTAATTATTTCTTTATCAATAGGCTTAATTGTTGCCATATTGATAACACGGGCAGAAATCCCCTCTGCTTTCAGCATTTCCGAAGCTTTTATTGCCTCGGGCACTAAAAGACCTGTTGCAATAATTGTAACATCTGTACCATCGATTAGCTCTACGCCTTTACCTATTTCAAATTTATATGTATCTCTGTCGAAAATTTCCGGAACCGCGAGTCTGCCAAAACGAAGATAAACAGGACCTTCGTGTTTGATTGCAGCCTCTACTGCCAAAATCGACTCTGCCTTGTCTGCGGGGTTAATAATTACCATATTGGGAATAGTGCGCATAATACCTATATCTTCCAGGCATTGATGGGTTGCACCGTCTTCGCCAACAGAAATACCTGCATGAGTTGCACCGATTTTTACATTCAAATTAGGATAGCAAATGCCGTTTCTAATTTGTTCAAAGGCTCTGCCTGCTGCAAACATTGCAAAAGAGCTTGCAAAAACAGTTTTACCGCACGCAGCTAATCCTGCTGCCGTTGACATCATATTTCCCTCTGCTATACCTGTATTGAAAAATCTTTCAGGAAATTTCTTTAAAAATGTGTCTGTTTTAGTAGATTTAGAAAGGTCCGCATCTAAAACTACAATGTCATACTTTTCGCCAAATTCAGCCAATGCCTGGCCGTAGGCTTCTCTTGTAGCAGTTTTTTTGATTTCCATATTACGCACCCTCCTTGATTCTTTCAATTTCTGCATCAATTTCAGCAATAGCCTGCATAAACTGTTCGTCATTAGGAGCGCTGCCGTGCCATGATGCGTTGTTTTCCATAAAGGACACGCCTTTGCCCTTTATGCTCTTTAAAATAATCATTGTGGGCTTGCCTTTTGTAGCTTTTGCCGCATTTATTGCATTTAAAATCTCATTAAAGTCGTGAGCAGAACAAACAATAACATTCCAGCCGAAAGCTTCGAACTTTTTATCTATGGGAAGGGGTGACATAACTTTAGAAATATCGCCGTCAATCTGTAAACCGTTAAAATCAACAAAGGCAGTCAAATTATCAAGCTTATAATGGGGAGCATACATTGCAGCTTCCCACACCTGACCTTCTTCCAACTCACCGTCGCCTAAAATTGTATAAACACGATAATCTTTTTTGTCGATTTTGCCTGCCAAAGCCATACCGTTGGCAGCAGAAATTCCCTGACCTAACGAGCCGCTTGACATATCAACACCGGGCACACCCTTCATATCGGGATGACCTTGTAAGTATGAGCCTGTTTTTCTTAATGTAGGTATATCTTCTTTCGGGAAAAATCCACGCTCCGCCAAAACTCCATAAAGCGCCGGTGCACAATGACCTTTTGACAAAACAAATCTGTCACGGTCGGGATTGTCCTTCGTTTCAGGCGAAACATTCATTACCTCAAAGTATAAAAGTGTAAGTACATCAGCAATAGATAATGAGCCACCCGGGTGACCTGATTTTGCTGCGTGTACTCCTGTCAAAACATGCTTTCGCACATTTGCTGCTGTGAGTTTCAACTCTTTAATTTTTTTGTTGTCTAACACAGTCTGAACCCCTTTCGTATATCTAATTTTTATTTTTCTTATGATTTACAGGAAAGGTAACAAATCCTTGACCTGTTATTTTTTTGGCTTGTGTCAAGATTATAAATGCGCGCTTATCCACACCTTCTACCAAATCTTCCAACTTTTTTAGTTCAAATCTTTTTACCACGCACATAAGCATTGTCCGTTCCTCGCCTTTATACATACCGCGAACATTTATGGCAGTCACTCCGCGATTTATGTGTTTTTTTATTAAATCGGCAATATTTTCTGCATGGTCTGAAATTATATAAACTAATTTTGCAGTATTCGCACCTAAAATTATATAGTCTAAAATATATGAATTTAAAAACAGCGAAACAACACCTAACAGGACAAGCTCAATGTTTTTAAAAAATACGGCACTTCCGGAAATTATAACTATATCGATTATAAAAAACCATTTGCCTATATCTATAGCGGGAATAAATTTATTGAATAAAGATGCCAGAATATCGGTTCCGCCTGAAGTTGCACCCGATAAAAATATCATTCCAAAGCCGATACCTAAAAGTCCTCCGCCAAAAATAGAAGATAAAAGTAAATCTTCGGTCAAAACTGCATCTGTTGCAGTTGCATCTAAAAAGAGTGAAAATGTAACTGCACCATACAGAGATTTTATACTAAAGCTCTTTCCTAAAAAGCACGCACCCGCTATAAAAAGCGGAATATTTATCAAAAAAACCGCTATACCAATTGGAAATCCAGTCAGCTTGTTTATAATTATAGCAATGCCCGTTGCACCTCCCGAAACAATGGCGTGTGGTGCTAAAAACAGACTTATGCCAACAGCGGCAACAAAAACTCCCACAGTGATAAATGCGTATTCTTTAAGTGCTTTTATGCTTTTCAACTAAACCCCTCCAGAGCCTTTGCGCATTGAAACTTAAAACCGTCAGGAGTTCAAGCCTTAATACGCTAGCTAAGTGAGTCAAAAGCAAGATTTAAGATTTCTGTAAGTCTTTCATTTTCGCCTTTTATATACAGATACCCAATCAGCGCTTCTAATGCTGTTGCATGGCGATAATCTGCCATATCGGCGTTTTTCGGCACCGTGTGAATATTTGTATTTCTGCCTCGCTTATAAATTGCCTGCTCTTCTTCTGTCAATATGTCTAAAATCTTATGGGCAGCAGTTGCCTGCGCCTTTGCTTTCACATAGCTTACGGCTATTTTATGTAATTCCGAGGCAGGACGGTTACCCAATGATAAAATTTTAGTCCTTATAAACATTTCGTACACACTATCACCCAAAAAAGCAAGCGTCAGCGGCGATAGGGTGTTAATTTCGGGGATTTTGTCATTTGATAAAACAGATTCAATATTCATTATTTAATCACTCTAATCTTTACGCCCTGACGGGTATCAGCCACTTCGATGCCTAACGCCTGCAGTTCGTCGCGGATTTTGTCAGATAACGCCCAGTCTTTTTCGGCACGGGCAGCATTTCTTTTTTCAATTAAAGCCTTTGCCTCATCAGAAATAGTATCTTCTAAAGAACGAGTAAATATACCTATTACATCGCCAAGTTCTTTCATCATTCCTTTAGCCGCTTCAAAAACCTGTACTGCCCAGTTTTCTTTGTTTTCGGAGTTTATGAATTTTGCCAAATCAAAAATTGCAGCAATCGCATCGGCTGTGTTTAAGTCATCGTCCATAGCTGCTTTAAACTGCTCACGAAACGCACCTAGTTTTTCTATTATAGCATTTTCTTCGTCAGTTAAGTCACGCTTTTTAGCCTTTGTTTCTAAAAATTCCAAATTGCTCAAGCAGTTATAAAGTCTGTTTAAACCTGCTTCACTTTGCGCCAGCAACTCATCTGCAAAGTTGATTACGCTTCTGTAATGAGCCGAAAGCATAAAGAAACGAATAACCTCGTAGTCATATTTTTTAGCCACATCGCGAACAGTAAAGAAATTGCCCTTGGATTTTGACATTTTTTCATTATCTACATTGATGTAGCCGTTGTGCATCCAGTATCTTGCAAAAGGCTTGCCTGTACAGCATTCGCTCTGTGCAATTTCATTTTCGTGATGAGGGAATATTAAATCCTGACCGCCTGAATGTATATCGATTGTTTCGCCTAGATATTTATTTACCATAGCGGAGCATTCAATGTGCCAGCCTGGGCGACCTTCTCCCCAGGGACTTTGCCATGCCGGCTCCCCCTCTTTTTTTGCCTTCCACAAGGCGAAATCTGTGGGGTTACGCTTTACATCTGTCACATCAATTCTCGCCCCTGCTTCCAAATCCTCTAAAGGCATTTTAGATAGCTTTCCGTATTCAGAAAACTTCTTTGTTTCAAAATAAACATCGCCGCAAGATTCGTAAGCATAGCCTTTTTCTATCAGGGTTTCTACTGTTTTTATGATTGCGTCAATATTTTCTGTCGCCTTGGGGTGAATTGTAGCAGCTTTTATATTTAATCCGCGAGCGTCGGTAAAATATTCTTCAATATATTTTTCTGCCAATTCTTTAACTGTTATACCCTGCTCGTTGGCGTTTTTTATCATTTTGTCATCAATATCAGTAAAATTCTGAACGAATGTTACATCAAAGCCTTTATACTCCAGATATCTTCTCAAGGTATCAAAAATGATAAAAGGACGAGCGTTTCCTATATGAAAAAAATTATACACAGTTGGACCGCAGGAATACATCTTCACTTCTCCCGGCACAAGCGGTATGAATTCTTCTTTTTTTCTTGTTAAGGTGTTGTATATACGCATATTCTACTTCCTTTCTTCGCTTTGGGAAAGCTTTTTTTCTAATTTTTCTATTTTTGCCGACAATCTGCACAACTCCTGTGAAACGGGGTCGGGAATATGCACCTGATCTAAATCAGAACATGTTACTTTCTGGTTATTTATTCTTACAATTCTTGCAGGCACGCCAACACAAGTACTGTTTTCGGGTACTTCATTTAAAACAACAGCATTTGCTGCAATTTTTGTATTGTCTCCCACCTTAAAGGGCCCTAAAACCTTAGCTCCGGAGCCTATCATAACATTGTTGCCTATGGTGGGGTGTCGCTTTCCTATATCTTTTCCCGTACCACCCAAGGTCACGCCCTGGTAAATAGTTACATTGTCGCCGATTTCGGTAGTTTCGCCTATAACCACTCCCATGCCGTGGTCAATAAAAAGCCCGCGACCGATAGTAGCGCCGGGGTGGATTTCAATTCCTGTCCAAAATCTTCCGCATTGGGATACCCAACGAGCTACGCCTTTCAAACCGTACTTATAGAAAAAATGTGATACTCTGTGCCACCAGATAGCGTGTAACCCTGAATACAGGAAAAAAATCTCTATTGAATTTCTGGCTGCAGGGTCTCGCTCGCGGATAGCTCTTATATCCTCTCGCATTTTTTTAAACATATCTTCTTCCTCATATACGCTTGCATAGAATGGGGGAATATTTTTCACGAAAAGCTGCAAAATTCCCATTTTCTAAAGATGTGCGTATTCTTTCGGTTAATGTGTTGTAAAAATATAAATTGTGCATAACACACAGTCTCATACCAAGCATTTCGCCTGCTTTCATTAAGTGTCTTATATATGCCCTTGAAAAACTCTGACACACGGGACAATCACACTCAGGGTCTATGGGAAGTGAGTCTGTTGTGTACTTTTGATTTATTATATTTATTATGCCGTTCCAGGTAAATAAATGCCCGTGACGAGCGTTTCTTGATGGCATAACGCAGTCAAAAAAGTCAATTCCTCTTGCTACCGCTTCGATAATGTTAGTAGGTGTACCCACACCCATTAAATATCTTGGTTTATCCTCCGGTGCATGAGGAACAGTAACATCTAAAATATGGTACATTTCTTCTGCCGTTTCTCCCACCGCGAGACCGCCGATTGCATAGCCTGGCAAATCGAGACGCGCGATTTTTTTCATATTGGCAATTCGAATATCATCATAAATTGCGCCCTGATTTATACCAAAGAGCATTTGCTCTTTGTTAATTGAGGTTTTATTAAGCCTTATAAGCTCAGCCTTACACCGCTCAAGCCATCGTTCTGTTCTTGCTACGCTTTCTATCATATATTTTTTATCGGACTTGGAGTCAGCACATTCATCAAAAGCCATAGCAATGGTAGAAGCTAAATTTGACTGAATCTGCATACTTTCTTCAGGTCCCATAAAAATTTTTCTCCCATCAATGTGAGAAGAAAAGTAAACGCCTTCCTCTTTTATTTTGCGGATAGATGAAAGAGAAAAAACCTGAAAACCGCCGCTGTCTGTTAAAATCGGTCTGTCCCAATTCATAAACTTGTGCAATCCACCCATTTGTGCAATTACCGCATCTGTGGGACGAAGATGCAAATGATAAGTGTTACAAAGCTCCACCTGACATTTTAAGTTTTTTAAATCAAGGGAAGACACACCGCCCTTAATGGCAGCAGAAGTCCCCACATTCATAAAAACAGGTGTTTGTATTGTACCGTGAGGCGTTATCATTTCGCCACGACGGGCATTTCCTTCTGTTTTCAAAACTTTAAACATCTGCATTCTCCTTATAACATAATTACCCGTATACAGTATAGCATAAAAAAAGTCCTAATTCAAGGGATTTGCAATAAAAAAATCAGGTGTAAAAACACCTGATTTTATAAATATTAGCCAAAAATTACGGATAAGAAATCAAAGAATTCTTTATTTTCATCTACATGGATTTTCCAGTCCCCTGTTTTCTTAGAAACTGTGATTTTGAAATCACTTTTGCCTTTGTCTGTTTTCTGAAGATAGAATTTATAAGAATCTGCCAACACTCTCATATATGTATCACTGTATTGCTCATCACTAAGCTCCAAAACCTCAGGATTCCTTCTTATATAAGACTCAATTTCCTTACGGCAATATCTATCCATTTTTGTTTCATCAGTTCCTGATTCAACCTCAATAATCTGACCGTCTTCTGTCTCGGTTACGGGTTCTTCCTCGTCAGGAGCCTTTTCGTCAACATTTGCATAACCAAAGGTTATATTAAATATAACTGTTTCTTTGTCCACTACCTCTGATGAATTGATGTCAAAACTGAAAGTTTTACCCAGTGCGGTGTACATTTCTTCTACACACTCTTTATATGTTTTGGTTTCAACATAATCCTTGGTGATAGGCTCTATTGAAAATCCAACATCGCTCTCGTCATCACTTTCGCCCTCAACAAAATCCTTCATTGCCTTTGTGTTAAATCCGGCAACAGCTGAAAAATACACTCTCAGAGCTTTTTCTGCCCCTTCAGTATCATCAGAGCATCCTGTAAATGCCAATGCAGATACCAAAATCATACAAGCCAATAAACATG
>JAZNUA010000125.1:0-11741 GCA_045592045.1 Congzhengia sp.
TAGCAAAATGAAATATATTTTATCAAAAGAATGTGATTTGTGTGAGGGTTGTGGAGAATGGAAGCCTGTTATTATTATGGAACGGAAAGCTTATTTCTTCTTGCAATTTATTTCAACATATGTTAAACTATATTTGCGACATAAATCTTAATATTTGACATTTTCATATAAGTGTGTATTTTTTACCCTTTTGGTAAAAATGCATACTCTACTTTCGCATACTTGTATGAGGTGTCGAGATTTGTGTCGCAACAAACGGAGTTATGCATTTTTCGTGCGTAGCTTCGTCTACGCACTTTTTTATTTACACTATTTTGAAGGGATGAAATTTTATGAAAAAGTATTTAGTAACTTTTATAGTTTTTTTAGCCTTATCTTCCTTACTTACTTGTTTTGTGTGTAATGCGGAAAACGATTATATAAGAAATTTCAGCAAAAAACACACATACACACAAAATCAATTTGAAGATGTTGGTTCTGAATGGTTTGCCTCTGCTGTTCAGCAGGCGTATGAAGTGGGGTTGATGAATGGAAGTAGCGAAACCACATTTAATCCCAACGGAAATATTGACAACGCCGCTGTAATTACAATTGCTGCTCGCTTACATAGTATTTATAATAATGGTACAGATAAATTTGATACCAATGCTTCACCTTGGTATGAACCATATATCAATTATGCCGTAAGTAAAGGAATATGTGATAGTGGAATCGATATTACTGCTATTTCAACGAGAGGATTTTTTGCCGGAATAATAGGAAACGCCATAGATAATAGTATTTTCTCTAACAAAAATGTGATAGAGGACGGGGCATTATCTGATGTAACAGGGTGGTATTCTAATGCTGTATACAGATTTTACCGTGCAGGAGTATTAAGTGGCAATGATGAATATGGAACATTTGCGCCAGAAACACCCATCACAAGGGCTGAAGTCGCGGCAATATTATCTCGCATTGTAAAACCATCATCAAGAATAGATTTTGTATTAAAAACAAGAACAGTTGGTACATATTCGATAATGCAAGACGACGGAAGTCTGGAGGCATTTAAGCAAAGAGCTTTAGTTGCTAATTTTAAGGTTTTACTTAGCGGAGAAGAGAAAAGCGATGAATGGGAGACTGATATATATTATAAATATCATTCAGGAACTAAAGAAATACCTTCTGAAACTGTTATCATACCTGAAGATTACATTGATTCGCGTTATAGTGATACTTATAATAGGGAGGTAATAACTTTCAAAAACATCTGGGTTAGTCCGGATTTGCCGGGAGAAACCAGTATTCCTATAGATTATTTTGAATATAATATACCGGTTCATATAGCTGGTAAAAATTATTATCCTTCCGTGATTAATACTGGTGGAAAAGTTGATTTTTATGGCGGGATAATCATAAATGGTGATTTAAAGCTTTATTATCCCGGGGTAACAGGAACAGAAAGTTGGACAGAAACCATCACTTATAATGATTATACAGCAGAAGCTCAAAAAATGATAAGTTCGGTTGCTGCTAATAAACTGACACTGAACGAAGGTGAGATAAAATCATACATAAATAATGTATATCCCCAATATAAAGCAAATGAAGAATCGGATTATATTACAGAGATGACCAAGGTTTGTGTAGGATATCTGACTGATTGGGAAAATCGTTGGTATCTAACAGTTAATAGAGAAAATATGTGCAAACCTTCAAAAAGAGAGGGACAAATAAATTGGTTAACTCAATATGAATTTGTATTTGAACCGACCGAGGAAAAGACAATTCAATGGTGTAAGAAAAACTTTGGGAAATATGTAATTGCATTAGTAGTTGATTTTAATGGTGAACCACCAATTGTAATGGCTGAGATATCTGGATATAATGATACTACAAACGAAAGAGAAATAAGGACTTGGAGCTATACAAATGGTATATTAGATTTTGAATACAAAAATGCAAAGGGCGGTTTTGCAAATCCAATAATACTTTCAGATAATAGGAGATTTAATATATTTAAAGAACCTAAAAATAGTTTTGAAATTCAGGAGAATATTATTGATACCGAAGATATTGACGTGGTGTCCGATACCTCTGGATTAACGGAGATAGTGAATTCAGGTGGAGAATGGCATTTTATTGATGACAAAGAACGGGAATATGAATTTTTTGTGTCAATAAGGGATAATGAAATAATAGTAGTAAGCAATGAAGAATATAGTCGAGATGCAATTCCTTTGTGCCGATTTGCTAAATTGTCGATAAATTCAACTGATGCAATAGTCGGAGAATTACGACCTCATTATTCATTGCGATTCATTTTAGATGATTTCGACAATATTATCACACAGAAAAAGGCTACTGTGCCTGCTAAACCTAAAATTATTAATGGAGATGTGTATGTACCGGCAGAATTTTTGATTGAAAACTTGTATTAAAATATTTATAAGATTGAAAAGCTTTTGGCATCTAAACCATTCGTATAATTCAAAAAATAAGATATGCCATAAGGCATATCTTATTTTTATCTTTTGTCTTGACCTTATTTTGTTATTCTTTCCGATACTTTTCGTTCATATGGTTTTTTTTCATCAGTTAAATTCGCCAAATAGTCCATACTTGTATCAAGTGCCACTGCAAGTTTTCGGCATTGCTCAAATGTAAAATATCTTTTTCCATTTTCTAATTTAGAGTAATCACTTTGGTCAATACCAGTTAGCATTTGCATTTTAATTTGGGTATATCCTTTTTGAATTCGAAGTTCCTTTAATCTGTTCACTAACATCACCACTAATATTATGTCAAATTTCCCTATTGAAATTATGGTGAAATTGACCTATAATATATATGAGGTGATTTTATGGCAGAGTTTTGCTTGGAATGTTGGAATAAAATAAATGAGACAGATGATAGCAAAATGAAATATATTTTATCAAAAGAATGTGATTTGTGTGAGGGTTGTGGAGAATGGAAGCCTGTTATTATTATGGAACGGAAAGCGTACTATATCCATAAATTCAGATGTTTTATTTTACCGTTCCGAATTATACGAAATATTATATATTTTTTGTGGAGACTGTTAATACTTCCTTATTTAATATTTAAATATCACAAATCAGAAAACAGATAGTTTGTGCCAAATTGGGGCAGTTCATACGATGTGGCATTTCTATATCCTGCGTATTCTTCACTTAAAATTTGGCACAATAACAAAGAGGTGAGAATATGGAATCTATATGGAATGAAAATATTAAAAAACCGCAATTTGATACTTTGCAGGGAGATATTAAGACTGATGTTTTAATTATTGGAGGAGGATTATGCGGCATTTTGTGCGCGTATATGCTTGAAAAAGCAGGCACAGACTATGCTTTAGTTGAAGCAGACGAAATATGCCGAGGCATAACGAACGGGACAACGGCAAAGGTTACATTTCAGCATGGGCTGATATACGATAAGATAGTTAAAAAATATGGATTAGATGCGGCGCGGCTTTACTTTGAAAGCCAAAAAAACGCCTTTGAGAGAATAAAAGAAATAGCAACAGAAATTGATTCAGATTTTGAAATATGTGATTCATTTGTGTATTCAAAAAACGACAGGCAGTCAATCGAAAACGAGGTAAAAGCCTTAAATACAATCGGTTGTGACGCACAATTTTGTCAGGATACAGAACTGACTTTCGACATCGCGGGAGCAGTAAAAATACAAAATCAGGCAAAATTTCATCCTTTAAAATTCGCTTATGCCATCAGCAAGGGATTAAAAATATATGAAAACACGAAAGTTTTAGAGTTAAAATCAGGTACAGTCACTACAAATCGCGGCAAAATTTCTGCAAAGAAAATTATAGTGGCAACTCATTTTCCTTTTATCAACAAGCATGGCGGATATTTTCTTAAAATGTATCAGCACAGGTCATATGTCCTTGCACTAAAAAATGCACAAAGCATCAAAGGAATGTATGTTGACGAGAAACAGGATGGGCTATCTTTCAGAAGCTATGGTGATTTATTGCTTCTTGGTGGCGGAGGGCACCGTACAGGAAACGAGGGTGGAAATTGGAAAGAACTGCAAAGCTTTGCAAAAGAGTATTACCCAAATGCCATAGAAGCTGGACGGTGGGCAACACAGGATTGTATGACTCTTGACTCTATTCCTTATATTGGAAAGTATTCAAAAACAACATCGGATTTATATGTGGCAACGGGCTTTAATAAGTGGGGGATGACATCTTCAATGGTTTCGGCAATGGTGCTTGCGGATATGGTATGGGAACGAAAGAGTGAGTATGAGGAGGTTTTTGCGCCATCAAGAACCATAGTTCATCCTCAGCTGGCAATCAATATATTTGAATCTGTAAAGGGGCTGATTACGCCGACAGCGCCCAGATGTCCGCATCTGGGTTGTTCGCTGAAATATAATAAACAGGAACATTCCTGGGACTGTCCGTGCCACGGCTCAAGGTTTAAAGAGAATGGAAAGTTGATAAATAATCCTGCCACAACAGATATGAAAAAAAATAAAAACAAGTAAAGCAAAACTATGCTTTACTTGTTTTTATATGCACTGCAAAAAGGCTGATTTACTGTCGAATGTATGCTGTTTTCAAAGAAAAAACCAAAGAATCAACAAAAAATCAACAAAAACAAAAATAACTATTGACCTTTTGTGTGGTTTGTTGTATAATATAAACATAATATTTTATGTTCCAAAAGGAGGAAAAATAGATGTTAGTTAATATGAATGAAGTTTTAAGACCTGCCAAGAAAGGCAAGTATGCAGTAGGTCTTTTTAATGCGGTTAATTTAGAGCTTGCCCGCGGTATTATTGCCGCAGCAGAGTCAAGACGCTCACCCGTTATTATGGGTACAGCAGAGGTTTTGCTTCCTTACGGTCCTTTGGATGAAGTTTCTTACTACTTGATTCCCATGGCAAAGAAGGCATCTGTTCCTGTTGTTGTACATCTTGACCACGGTCTTACTTACGATACCTGTATCAAGGCGTTAAAGCTCGGTTTTAGCTCTGTTATGTACGATTGCTCAACAGATTCTTACGAAGAAAATGTTCGCAAGGTTAAGGAAATGGCAGACATTGCCCACTCATATGGTGCAACAATCGAAGGCGAATTAGGTCATGTTGGCGACAATGAAGGTTCTGCAGAAGGTAGCTCGCATTTGGCTGACCCGTCAGCGTTTTTCACAGATCCTGCTTTAGCTAAGGATTTTGTTGATAAAACAGGCGTTGACGCTTTAGCAATTGCTGTAGGTAATGCACACGGTGCTTATAAATTACCTCCTAAGCTCGATTTTGAAAGAATTCGCACAATAGCTAAAACAGTAGATGTTCCGTTGGTATTACACGGTGGTTCAGGTCTTACAGATAACGATTTCAAACAGGCGATAAAAGATGGTATCAGCAAGGTTAATATCTTCACAGACATCAATGTAGCTGCAGTTGAAGCAGAATTTAAGAAATTCTCTGATATGAATAAAGGTATTATCGACCTTATCCCTGCTGCAGTTGAAGCAGTTAAGCTTGCTACCATGAACAAGCTTGAGCTCTTTAGCAGCTGCAATAAGGCTGATGACGGAATTGCAGGAACATCAGGCTTATCAACTTCTGACTTGGAAAAAATCACAAAAATTGTTGCAGCTGAAGTTGCAAAATATATGAAATAAAATGGTAAATTTTAGATGGTGTGGCAAAGCGCTGCACCATCTTTTGTTTTTTAGCGGAAATGACAAGTTATGGTATTTATTAAAAGCTTAGTAATTCGTATTGACAGAGAATCGCATGTCTGCTATAATTAACTCGAAGGATTTTAATTACTTCCCTTGCTGTGCCGAAAGTAAGGTTTAAGGTTTGAATTTTTATGCGTTCTTTTCTGCCCACAAAAGGAAACGCTTAAAAATATTTTATGTGGGCAGAAAGGTATAAATATGAAAAAATTATTAGCACTGCTTTTGGCTGTGATGATGGTTTTATCCGTTGCAGCATGCGGAAAATCAGAAACAGCTGAAAGTGGAAACGCGACACAGTCGCAAATTGAAAAGACAGAAGAAGACACAAAGGAAGAAGCATCCGAAGAGGAAACCGAAGCAGTTGATTCTGACTTAACAGAAAAACCCGAGACAGAGGAAACAACAGAGGGTACTGAACAGGCAAAGCCCGCGGACAAGCCCGCGGACAAGCCCGCAGACAAGCCTGCGGACACTCCTAAGACAGTGGGCAAACAGTTGCTGGATATATTTAAAGCAAATGCATCAGGCTCCACAAGCAGCGTAGCAAACGCAATTCTTTCTAAGGCAAACTTGCCTTTTAGTGCAGGGGCTACAGATGTTGAGCCTGGATATTTGGCTGGTTTTGATAATGCGGAAATCAAAGGTTTTAAGTCGGCTACGACTTTTGGCCCTATGATGGGTTCTATTGCCTTTGTAGGTTATGTTTTTGAATTGGAAGACGGCGTATCGACCTCAGATTTTATTGCAAATTTAAAGAAAAACGCAAATCTGCGTTGGAATATTTGTGTTGAAGCAGACGAAATGGTTACAGGAGCATCAGGAAATAAAGTTTTCTTTGTAATGTGTCCCAAACAATTTGAAGAATAATTTTAAATAAAAAGGGTGTAGCTGAATGCTGCACCTTCTTTTGCGTAACAATATATTTTAAGGGTTTCATTTATACTGTACTTTTTTAGAATTATAATAGGAGAGATATTATGCTTTTTTCAAGTATTACATTTTTATATTATTTTCTCCCTTGTGTGCTTTTGGTGTATTTTCTAGTCCCGAAAAGCGTTAAAAACATCTGGATTTTAATTTCAAGCTTGTTCTTTTATGCTTGGGGTGAGCCTAAGTGTGTGTTTTTGATGATTGCTACAATAATATTTAATTACATCTTGGGTATTTTGATTGAAAAAGCGAACAGCAATGGAGCAAAAAAACTTTACCTGGTTCTTTCAGTATCGGGAACATTAGCTGGGTTATTGTATTTTAAATATGCAAATTTCTTTGTGGAAAATTTTGCGGCATTAACAGGAATTTCTATGCCTGTAATGAACATTGCTTTACCCATCGGCATAAGTTTCTATACATTTCAGATTTTAAGTTATTCCGTTGATGTATACCGCGGTAATGTGAAAGCTCAAAAAAATCCGCTAACATTGGGAACATATATTGCTCTTTTTCCTCAGTTGATAGCAGGTCCTATTGTAAGATACAAAGATGTGGCGCAACAGTTAGAAAACCGTACTCACAGCTTTGATAAAATTGCGTTGGGTGTCAGAAGATTTATGCTGGGATTAGGAAAAAAAGTTATCATAGCTAATACATTGGGCGAATTGTGTCAGGTTTTTTATACTTCAAACGATTTGTCGGTAATGTTTTATTGGCTGTTTGCTGTTGCGTTTTTTTTGCAGATTTACTTTGATTTTTCAGGATATTCTGATATGGCAATCGGCTTGGGAAAAATTCTTGGCTTTGATTTTTTGGAAAATTTCAAATATCCCATTATTTCAAATAGTCTTTCTGAATTCTGGCGCAGGTGGCATATTTCGTTAGGCAGTTGGTTTCGTGATTATGTGTATTTCCCGCTGGGAGGCAGCAGAGTAAACAAGCTAAGACTTATTATGAATTTATTTATAGTCTGGACTTTGACAGGTTTATGGCACGGCGCAGAGTGGAATTTTGTTGTCTGGGGACTGTTTTTCTTTGTATTTTTATCCTTGGAGAAGCTGCTTTTAGGCGCTTTTTTAGGCAAATCAAAAGTACTGGACAGGATTTACACACTGTTTTTTATTATCATATCTTTTGTGATATTTTCGGGAAACAATATCACTGAATCATTCGTCAGAATAGGTGGACTTTTTGGTGCAGGAAACATTCCTTTTGCTTCCTTAGAGGGTTTGTATCAGCTGAGAAATTACGGCTTCGTTTTATTGCTGGCTCTTGTGGGTGCTACGCCTTTGCCGAAAATGGCAGTGGCTTATTTAAGCAAGAAAAGAACAGGCAAGGCAGCTGTGGATATATTGGAAATACCTGTTTTATTGGCAATTTTGATAGCTGTTACGGCGTTTTTGGCAGACGGCTCCTTTAATCCGTTTCTGTATTTCAGATTTTAAGGAGGGTATGTATGAACAATAAAATAAAAAGTATTATTATGACAGTAATTTTTGCTATATTTACTCTGGGTATATCTGTGATGTGCATTGCGACTCCTGACAAAACACATTCCTTAGAGGAGCGTCGTGAATTGGTCCAATTCCCCGAAATAACCACAGAAAGAGTGTTGAACGGAGATTTTTCTTCGGATTTTGAAGCATATACAACGGACCAATTTCCAAACCGCAGCTATATGCGTGCTATAAAGACTTTTGTTGCACAGCGTCTTTTGGCAAAGGCCGACAACAACGGAATTTTTATAAAGGACGGTCACATTTCTAAGCTTGACACAACAGAAAATCCTGCCATGTTAGACCATGCGGCAAATCGATTCAACTATACACACGACAAGTACCTTAAGGAAAACAAGGTGTATTTTTCCATTATACCTGACAAAAATTATGTGCTGGCGCGTCCTAATGGCTATCCGTCACTGGACTATGAAGGCTTTATAGAAAGAATGAAATCTAAGGTTGATTTTCAATATATCGATATCACGGATTTGTTGTCGGCAGAGGATTTTTATACGACAGATACTCATTGGAGACAAGAAAATATCATAGATATAGCAGATAGACTTGCAAACGCTATGGGAAAAAATCTTCAGCACAACTACACAGTAAACACACTGGATTCGGCGTTTTATGGTGTTTATGCAGGTCAATACGCAGGACACATTAAGCCCGATACAATAAAGTATCTTACAAGCGATGTAATAAACAGCGCGAAAGTCACATACGATGATGGTATGAAACTTGAAGAAGGCCCTGTTTACAATATGGAAAAAGCTATGGGGAAAGATCCCTATGAGATGTTTTTATCAGGCACAATGCCACTTATAACATTGGAAAATCCTCTTGGGGAAAATGACGATGAACTATATTTGTTCCGTGATTCCTACGGCAGCAGTATAGCCCCTATACTGTTGTCAGGGTACAAAAAAATCACAGTTATAGATATCAGATATATTAAGAGCGATTTTTTAGGTGCGTTTATAGACTTTAATAAAGATGCAGATGTGTTGTTCTTATACAGCTCTACGCTTTTGAATAACAGTATGGCAATGCAATAAAAACACTAAGAAGCCGTAACGAAACAGACTATATTTTGTTTGCGGCTTCTTATAATTTTGTTGATTTTAGCTTCCGTTTGTGGTAATATAGATAATGTAAATGACTTTTAGGAGATGTTTTTAGTGTATAATCCAAAATCTAAAAAAGCAAGCGAATTCATTTCTCACGAAGAAATAGAAGCAACTTTAAAATATGCAGAGGAAAATAAAGAAAATATACCTCTTATCGATCAAATTATAACAAAGGCTAAGGAGAGAAAGGGCCTTACTCACAGGGAGGCGTCTGTACTTCTGGCTTGTGAAATTCCTGAAAAAATTCAGGAATGCTACGACCTTGCGCAACAAATAAAAAAAGATTTCTACGGCAATCGTATAGTAATGTTTGCACCTCTTTATCTTTCCAATTACTGTGTAAACGGCTGTTTATATTGCCCGTATCATATGAAGAACAAAACTATCGCAAGAAAAAAGCTTACCCAGGAAGAAATAAAAGCAGAAGTTATCGCTTTGCAGGATATGGGGCATAAGCGTCTTGCTTTGGAGGCGGGCGAGCATCCAGAAATTAACCCCATAGAGTATATCTTAGAATCAATCCAAACCATATACTCCATCAAGCACAAAAACGGTGCAATAAGACGAGTCAATGTAAATATTGCCGCAACAACTGTAGAAAACTACAAAAAGCTCAAAGACGCAGGTATAGGCACATATATACTTTTTCAGGAAACATACCATAAAGAAAGCTATTTGCAGCTCCATCCCACAGGTCCTAAGCATGATTATGATTACCATACAGAAGCACACGACAGAGCTATGGAGGGCGGAATCGACGATGTGGGCTTGGGTGTTTTGTTTGGGCTTGAACTGTATAAATACGATTTTTGTGGATTGTTAATGCACGCAGAGCATTTAGAAGCAACATTCGGTGTGGGTCCTCACACAATCTCAGTGCCAAGACTTAAACGGGCTGACGACATAGATCCTGATGAGTTTGACAATGGAATTGATGATGATACCTTTGCAAAAATCTGTGCTATTATCAGAATCTCTGTTCCTTATACGGGAATGATTATTTCTACAAGAGAAAGCAAAGAAGTCCGCGAAAAAGTGCTGAAACTCGGCGTTTCACAGATTAGCGGTGCGTCAAAAACTTCTGTTGGCGGTTACGCTGAGGATATTCCTGAGGATGAAAATTCAGAGCAGTTTGATGTTTCTGATAAGCGGACACTTGACGAGGTTGTCCGTTGGCTTATGGAACAAGGCTTTATTCCTTCGTTCTGTACCGCTTGTTACAGAGAGGGAAGAACAGGCGACAGATTTATGTCCCTGTGCAAAAATGGACAAATCCAAAACTGCTGTCATCCTAATGCATTGATGACGCTAAAGGAATTTTTGATGGATTATGCCAGTGAAGAAACCAAAAAAATCGGTGAAGAGCTGATTCGTGCAGAAACAAACAACATTCCTAATGAAAAAGTAAAAGAAATCTGCAAAGACCATCTGGATAAAATACAAGAAGGTATTCGCGATTTCAGATTTTAAAGGTGATATTATGACCATGAACGAAACCCCCTCAGGCGAAAGAATTCATATTGGCTTTTTCGGAAGAACAAATGCAGGAAAGTCAAGTGTTGTAAATGCTTTGACAGGTCAAAACATCGCAATCGTTTCTGATGTATCAGGCACTACCACAGATCCTGTGTCAAAGGCTATGGAGTTGCTTCCTTTAGGTCCGGTAATGATTATTGATACTCCGGGATTTGATGATGAAAGCCAGCTGGGAAAAGCCCGAATGGAGAAAACAAATCAGGTCATAGATAAGTGTTATATAGCGGTTTTGATAGCAGATGCCACTGTAGGACTTACCAAGACAGACGAACGCCTGCTGGAATTATTTAAAGAAAAAAATATAAATTATATAATTGCATATAATAAGTGTGATATAGCTCGGGGTGATGGACTTAATATCAGTGCTAAAACCCTTGAGGGAATCAATGAATTGAAAGAAAAACTTGCCTCTTTAGCTCCCGAAAAAAACCAAAAGCGCATTATAGGGGATTATATAAAGGACGGAGATATAGTAGTATTGGTTACCCCTATTGATGCATCTGCACCGAAGGGAAGAATCATACTTCCTCAACAGCAGACTATAAGGGATATTTTAGATTCAGGGGCAATAGCGGTTGTCACCAAGGAAACAGAACTGGCACAAACGCTAAATTCACTTTCTGTCGCGCCGAAAATTGTCATTTGTGACAGTCAGGTATTTAAGCAGGTAGATGAAATAGTGCCAAAGAGCATACCGTTGACATCATTTTCTATTCTGATGGCAAGGTATAAAGGTTATCTTGATATGGCGATAAAGGGAGTTGAGGCAATTAAAAACCTGCAAGACGGCGACACGATTTTAATAGCTGAGGGCTGTACCCATCACAGACAGTGCGAAGACATCGGCACTGTAAAAATACCAAGGGGCTTAGCAAAATATACAGGTAAAAACTTAAACATCAAAACCGCATCAG
>JAZNUA010000126.1:0-12211 GCA_045592045.1 Congzhengia sp.
ATTGTTCTTCCCTCCATAGAGCCTTTGTATAAAGCGTTTAATTTCGCATACATTTCTGAAGGCTCCATCCAGTTGTTAACAGGACCTGCTTCTTCCTTTGTGGGTGTGCAGATGAATGTTCTGTCCTCTACGCGCGCAACATCATTTTCTGCTGTTCTGTGGTAATAGCAACCAGGTAATTTTTCCTGATTAAGCTTAATCATTTCGCCTGTTGAAACTGCTTCTGCGCGAAGTTCTTCTAATTGTTCTTCACTACCGTCAATCCAAACGATTGAATCCGGTGTTGTTAAAGCTTTCATTTCTTCAAGCCAGTTTAATACTGCTTTATTCTTAGTCATTTTTTGTTCTCCTTTCACCTTTTAAGGTGCATGATAGAAAATCATTTTTTCGCATACTATCATACTTATATTTTTACATATAATATTATACACTTTTCGCACAAAAAATCATAGCCTTTTTTCAAAGTTTTTTTTACAAAATTTGCGCAATCAGTTCATCACAAATTTGTGAATATTGCACTAAGGACAACGCCTCTCCTCTGACAGTTTCAGAAATTCCTAACTTTTTGAGAATTGCTCTTAATACTTCCTTGTCACAATTTATCATTTTGCTGTTCGAAACACAGTTTATAAATGTTTTCCTGCGCATTAAAAACGCAGCCTTTATGAGTTCAAACATATATGAAATATCTGTACATTCTACAGGCGGCTTGTCCCGCAATAAAAGCTTTATAACGGAAGACCAGACTTTCGGCGCCGGAACAAATGCTTCAGGCGGTACATCTACTACCTTTTCAGTTTCACAATAATAGTTTACACTATATGTTACAGCACCGCAATTTTTACCTCCGGGCACAGCTGTCAATCTGTCCGCAACCTCTTTTTGTACCATTACTGTAATGCTTACAAAACCGGGGTTTTCTTCCAATAATTTCATTATTATAGGCGTAGTAATGTAGTAAGGGAGATTTGCTACGACGCGCACCTCTTCCCCGTTGAATTCTTCTTGTATCAATTTCTTTAAATCAATCTTTAAAATATCCTGATTGATTATTTTCACATTATCAAATTCGCTTAAATTTTCTGTCAGCATAGGAATTAGAGATGAATCAATTTCTACTGCAATAACCTTTTTGGAATTTTGTGCCAGTCTCGTGGTTAACGCACCTGCACCGGGGCCTATTTCCAATACATTGGCATCCTTATTTAAATCTGCTGCAGAAATAATATCATTTAATATGTTGTCGTCCGTCAAAAAATTTTGACCTAAAGCTTTATTAAAATGCAGATTATTCTTTGCCATTTGCTTTTTTAATACTTTTTTGTTGTCGCGCATAGTCACACCTACTTTAATTTTTCTTGTAAAATTTTTGCCGACCTTTCGATGTGTTTTTCACTCAAAAGAATATTGTAGTCTTTTATATCTTTACAGATAGAATTATTTTCTACAATTTTAACACATATCGGTCGTTATTTCAAGAAAAACTATTGATTTATTGTAACAAAAATGGTAAAATAGATTGAAAAATATCGAATGAAAATCAGGTGATTTAATGTCCAAATTTGAAAGAAACTTAGCTGAAGGCAATGTTGTAAAACAGTTACTATTATTTTCTCTGCCTGTTTTGCTTTCTAATATTGTCCAATCTCTATATAGTACTGTTGATATGCTTGTTGTGGGTAAATTTGCAAACGAAGCAGCTATGTCTGGTGTTAACATCGGCGGACAAGTGTCTTTTATTATTACTAACATGATCTTCGGTCTTTCTGTGGGAGCCACTGTTCTAATCGGTCAGTACAAGGGCGCTGACAACAGGCAAGGTATGCATCAGGTTATCGCTACTCTGCTTTCTTCATTGGTGGTTGCTGCGGTAGTTATTACTGTTGTTATGATTTTTTTAGCAGACCCTATTCTAAAGCTCATACAGACACCGGTTGAGTCCTATGATGAAGCAAGACGATACTTTATAATCAGTATGTTAGGAACTATATTTATATTCGGTTACAATGCTTTAAGTGCTTTAATGCGCGGTCTTGGCGACAGCAAAAATCCTCTCGTGTTTGTTAGTATTGCCTGCGGTACTAATGTAATTTTAGATTTGTTATTTGTGGCAAAGTTTGAGATGGGTGCTTCTGGGGCTGCATTGGCAACCGTTATGTCACAGGCCATCAGTATGATTCTTTGTATAATATATCTTTCTTTAAACAATTTTATTTTTGATTTTAAGTTAAGCTCTTTTAAGGCTTTTTCTATGAAACAGCTGAAGCTCATACTTAAAGTTGGTATACCAACATCAATACAAAATGTAGCGTCAGGACTGTCATTTTTATTCTTGACTACATTAGTAAATACCATGGGTGTTATGGCATCTGCCGCAGTGGGTGCAGTAGGTAAGTTAAACGGATTTGCAATACTTCCCGGTGTGGCTATGAGTACATCTGTTTCTGCTATGAGTGCCCAAAATATAGGTGCCGGAGAGTATAAGCGAGCATCTCACACTATGTTTACAGGCATTGCAATAGCTTCCGGTATCAGCATAGTCATATTTGCAATTGTTGGAATTTTCCCCGAAGAATGTATGAGATTGTTCGGCGATGATCCTGAATTTATCAGGTGTGGTGTCGAATATATTAAAACATTTAAATATGATTACCTTTTTGCGCCTGTATTCTTCTGCTTTAATGGTTTGTTTATAGGCTCAGGACACACAACATTTTCTTTGATTAACGGTATTTTCTCCTCTGTATTGTTTAGAATACCTGCTTCTTATATATTTGGTATAGCTATGGAATTAGGACTTACAGGTGTAGGGCTAGGTGCTCCTGCCGCTTCTGTCGCTGCACTTGCTTTGTGCATTATTTTCTACTGTACAGGCAAGTGGAAAAAGCTCGTTATACCGGGTGTAAAAAAATACTAATCGCTTCAAAAAATCAGTTTTTTATGTGTAAATTCAAAACACTTGACAAAATACTACATTTTGTGATAATATGAATTGTAGAAATGTTTGGGCTTCTTGGAATTATTTAAAGAAGGTGTTAATATTGATTAACCATAGTGATTTATCCCGCATAAGAGAACTTATACAAAAAAACATCGACAATCGTATCAAAATTACTGTAAAAAAAGGCAGAAAGCGTGTAACTATTCGATATGGTGTAATTAAGGCTGTGTACCCTCACACCTTTAATGTGTTGCTGGAAAACATCTCAGTTTTTGCAGAAACACAAAGAGCTGTTTCCTTAAACTACACAGATGTGTTAACAGGACAGTTGACACTGATACTTACTGAAACAAATGAACAAATTATATAAATAAAATCCCGTTTGAAATACTCAAACGGGATTTTATTTATTACTTACTATTTATGAATCTATTGTAGATACACAGATTGTCATTTCTTCCAATACATCCAAGAACACTCTGACAGTATCTAATGCTGTAAAGGTTGTGATATTATTCTCTGCAGCACAACGACGCAAAATATATCCATCTGTCTGCTGCTCTTTTGAATGCATATCCTTTGTATTTATAACATAAGTTACAAATCCTTTTCTCATGTGGTCCAAAATTCCCTCAGGACCGTCATCTACCGTCTTTTCACGGGTTCTTATTCCGTTTTCTCTCAGGAAATTAGCAGTTCCTTCAGTAGCTTCAATATTAAATCCAAGATTATAGAAACGCTTAATCAAAGGCAATGCTTCTTCTTTATCAGTATCTGCAATAGTTGTAAATACTGTGCCGTAGTTTACAACATGCATATCAGCAGCCTGTAATGCTTTATATAAAGCACGGGTCAATGTGTCATCATATCCTATCGCTTCACCTGTTGATTTCATTTCAGGAGAGAGGTATGTGTCAACACCGCGGATTTTTGAGAATGAAAATGCAGGAACTTTAACATACCAGCGTTTCTTTTCCTCAGGATAACTTTCTGTTATTCCCTGCTCTTTCAAGGTTTTACCCAAAATAACAAGTGTACCAATGTCGGCAAGGCTGTATCCTGTCGCTTTAGACAAGAAAGGTACTGTACGGGAAGAACGGGGGTTAACCTCGATAACAAAAACATTGTCGTCCTTATCTACAATAAACTGGATGTTATAAAGACCTACTATACCTATACCCAGACCTAGTCTTTTGGTATAATCTAGTATTGTATCCTTAACTTTTTGTGAAATACTGAATGTGGGATAAACCGAAATTGAGTCACCTGAGTGGATACCTGTACGCTCAACATGCTCCATAATACCCGGAACAAAAATGTCTGTACCATCGCAAACGGCGTCAACCTCTACCTCTTTACCGATAATGTACTTATCAACCAAAACGGGCTTATCCTCATCGATTTCAACGGCTGTTTTTAAGTAGTGGCGAAGACCTTTTTCGTCTGCTACAATCTCCATAGCACGACCGCCAAGTACATAACTGGGGCGAACTAAAACAGGATAGCCGATGCTTTCTGCTGCCGCTATACCGTCTTCAATCTTTGTAACTGCTCTGCCGTTTGGCTGAGGAATTTTTAATTCTTCCATAATTTTTTCGAAAGAGTCACGATTTTCAGCACGCTCAATAGCTTCACAGTCTGTACCGATTAGCTTTACACCACGCTTCATCAGGTCTTCTGCCAGGTTGATAGCAGTCTGTCCGCCCAATGATGCTATAACGCCCATAGGCTTTTCAAGTTCTACAACATTCATTACATCTTCTACTGTCAAAGGCTCGAAATAAAGCTTGTCAGATGTTGTATAGTCGGTGGAAACTGTTTCAGGGTTATTGTTTATAATTATTGCTTCATATCCGTAGTTTTTAATAGTCTGTACTGCGTGAACTGTTGAATAGTCAAACTCAACACCCTGACCGATACGGATAGGTCCTGAACCTAAAACTATGATTTTTTTTCTTTCTGTCGGAATTGATTCGTTTTCTTCCTCGTAGGTTGAATAGAAATAAGGAATATCGCTTACAACCTCGCCTGCACAGCTGTCAATCATCTTATATACAGGGAACATATTGTTAGCTTTTCTCAGATTATAAATCTCATCCTCTGACATTTTCCAGAGCTGTGCAATGTATTTATCAGAAAAGCCCATTCTTTTAGCAGTATATAAAAGCTCAACATTGCCTCTGCTTTCGGCATTTTCTAATACTTTTTCCAGGTCAACTATATTTTTAATTTTATCCAGGAAGAACATATCAATTTGCGTTGCATTACAAATTCTTGAATGGTCAACTCCTAAATACATCAACTGAGCAATAGCGTAAATTCTGTCGTCTGTACCCTCAGCAATGTATTCTATAAGCTCATCAACCGTCATTTTGTTCTGGTCAAACTTTGACATATATAAATGGCATACGCCTGTTTCCAATGAGCGAACTGCTTTTAGTAAGCTTTCTTCCATCGTTCTGCCGATTGACATTACTTCGCCTGTGGCTTTCATCTGTGTAGAAAGCTTATTAGAGGCTTGAGCGAACTTATCAAAGGGGAATCTGGGCATTTTCGTTACTACATAGTCTATTGCAGGCTCGCAGGCTGCCGTCAGACTACCAAGCTTGATTTCTTCCAATGTCATACCAACAGCAACCTTAGCTGTAACTCTTGCTATCGGGTAACCGCTGGCCTTAGATGCTAAAGCTGATGAACGGGATACACGAGGATTTACTTCGATTAAATAATATTGGAATGACTGAGGGTCTAATGCGAACTGTACATTACAGCCGCCCTCGATTTTTAACTCACGAATAAGCTTTAAGGCACTGTCACGGAGCATATGATACTCTTTGTTTGTAAGTGTCTGGCTGGGAGCTACAACGATTGAATCGCCTGTATGGATACCCACAGGGTCTAAGTTTTCCATACTGCAAATAGCGATAGCAGTATCATTTTTATCACGCATTACTTCGAATTCAATTTCTTTATAGCCCTTAATACTCTTTTCTACCAAAACCTGACCAACAGGAGAAAGTTTAAGAGCATTTTTCATAATTTCAGCTAATTCTTCGTCATTATCAGCAAAGCCACCACCTGTGCCACCAAGAGTAAATGCAGGACGAAGAACTACAGGATAACCAATACGCTCAGCCGCAGCCTTAGCCTCTTCAATAGAGTAAGAAATTTCAGAGGGTATAACAGGCTCGCCGATACGCTCACAGAGTTCTTTAAACAACTCTCTGTCCTCTGCCATTTCAATACTTTCACGACTTGTGCCTAAAAGTTTAACGCTGCATTCTGCCAAAATTCCTTTTTTATCGAGCTGCATAGCAAGGTTTAAACCAGTCTGTCCACCAATACCAGGAACGATAGCATCAGGACGCTCATAACGGATAATTTTAGCTATATATTCCAAATTCAAAGGCTCCATATAAACCTTATCTGCAATAGTTGTATCTGTCATAATTGTAGCAGGATTAGAGTTACAAAGAATAACCTCATAGCCCTCTTCCTTTAACGCAAGGCACGCCTGGGTACCGGCATAGTCAAACTCTGCCGCCTGACCGATAACAATAGGTCCTGAACCTATAACCAATACTTTTTTAATGTCGTCTCTTTTAGGCATTGTTACGCGCCTCCTTTATCATTTCTATAAATTGTTCGAAAAGATATCCGCAGTCTTGCGGACCCGGGGCGCTTTCGGGATTGTATTGAACTGAAAATACCATATCCTTAGCGCACTTCAAACCTTCAACACTTCCATCAAACACATTCTTGTGTGTTATTTCTAAAGGTGTGTTTTTTAAGGATTCCTCTACTACAACATATCCGTGATTTTGAGATGTGCAGTCAATTTTCCCCGTTGCTAAATTCCTTACAGGGTAGCCTCCTCTGTGGCCCACCTTCATTTTTTCTATTTTTGCACCATATGCTAAACTGATTATCTGATGTCCTAAACCAATACCAAATATAGGATATTTACCCAAAAGCTTTTTAACTGTGGAAATAACCTCCGTTGCTGCTTCGGGATTTCCCGGACCTGTGGAAACAAATACACCATCAGGCTTCATAAATTCAATTTCTGAAGCTTTCGTATTATAAGGAACAACCGTAACATTACAGCCTGTTGCATTAAAGCTTCTTATTACATTGAGCTTAATACCGCAATCTATCGCCACTATGTTGTATGTGTGACTTGTTGTTCTGGAGTACCAGCGTTTTTTACAGCTTACCTTTTCTACAATATTTTCGGGAAGATGTACATTCTTTAAAATTTTTAAAGCATCCTCTTTAGTTGTATCTGCATTTGTAATCAATGCTTGCTTCGTACCATTATCACGGATAATACGGGTAATCTTTCTGGTGTCAATACCATAAATACCCGGAATATCATTCTCCTCCAAAAATTCTGCCAAGGTTTTTGTATAACGGAAGTTGCTGGGCATATCGTTGTAATCTCTTACTACAACAGCGCCAATAGCAGGAACCTTCGCCTCAAAATCTTCATCGGTAACACCATAGTTGCCAATCAACGGATAAGTCATTACAACCATCTGATTTGCATAAGTTAAATCAGAAATAATTTCCTGATAACCTACAACCGATGAATTGAACACTATTTCGCAGACTTTGTCACAACGAGCGCCAAAACCGTAACCATAGTACTCTTCGCCGTTTTCAAATACAATTTTTCTGTCAAAAGCTTTGTTCATACAGTCTCCCTCTAATCTTTTTAGCATTAGTTTTCTCTGGTGCATAATCTATCACATCTATATTAGAAATATTATAACATTTACCTTATGTAATGTCAAGAAAAAATATTGTCAAAATATGAAAAAGAGAGCTTTTAAAAAAAGCTCTCTTTCTTTAAGTCTTGTCAATTATTTCTTCGCAAATGATTTACAGTCTACACACTCACACATACTGGGGTTTTTCTCGTGTGAACCTATAGAAACGCAATCCAAAGAGCAGTAATCTTTGTCACAGCAATGGAATTTACATTCTTCTACGGTACATTTGATAGAATTATTTGCTTTAGAACTACAATTATTATCCATTATATTTACCTCCTATTTTTAGAGGGCTTTTGCCCTTTAAAAATAGTTTGTCCATTTTTTTAAAAATTATTTCTTTTAATTTTTTCTATCTTACATTCAAAATCTTTTAGCATCTTAACACTTCTTCTGGCACTTCTTAATGTATTAAATTTTTTAGCAAGGTCTATGCTTTTTACGAATGTTCTTACACTAAAAAAATACTTTTCTTCATATTTACCGGTAATCTTTATAACATAGTAACTGTCGAAATCATCTTCTTCTATCAAAAACACAAAACCGCCCCCTTAATACATCTTAGCACGCAAAAAAAACATTTTCAACAGTTGTGACATTTTGTGACGGTTTTTCTCTTAATGTGTCAAATTAAAAAATGCTTTTTCTCCCATATAAAGTGCATCGTTACCCAACTCCTCTTCAATTCTTAAGAGTCTGTTGTATTTTGCTACTCTGTCTGTTCTGCTGGGAGCGCCTGTTTTAATTTGGCCTGAATTTGTAGCAACGGCGATGTCTGCTATGGTGGTGTCCTCTGTTTCACCGCTTCGGTGAGATGTTACAGCGGTATAGCCCGCTCTGTTTGCCCGCTCTACAGCTTCTAAGGTTTCTGTCAATGTGCCTATTTGATTTACTTTTACTAAAATAGAGTTGGCGCAGACTGAATTTATACCTTTTTCCAGTCTTTTTGTATTGGTAACAAACAAATCATCGCCGACAAGTTGTATTTTTTGGCCCAAAGCTTTTGTCAAATCGCCCCAACCTTCCCAATCTTCTTCCGCCAATCCATCTTCAAGGGAAATGATTGGATATTTCTTTGTTAATTCTTCCCAGTATTTTATCATTTCATCTTTTGTTCTGAATTCGTCTGTTTTCCAGAAATAATATCCTTCTTTACCTATTTTTTTAGCTTCCTCATAAAGCTCAGTGGAGGCTGCATCCATAGCTATTTTAAAATCTTCTCCCTGACGGTAGCCTGCTTTTTCTATGGCTTCACATAGTAAAACCAGCGCCTCCTCGTCTGATTTTAAATTAGGTGCAAATCCTCCCTCATCACCGACTGATGTTGAATAGTTTTTTGATTTTAGCACTTTCTTTAAGCTGTGAAATACTTCGGTAGATTTTCGGATTGCCTCAGAAAAGCTTTCTGCACCTGTAGGCATAATCATAAATTCTTGTAGATTCACACTGTTGTCGGCGTGTTTTCCTCCATTTAAAATATTCATCATAGGCACGGGCAAAGTGTGAGCATTTACGCCGCCTATATACCTGTAAAGACCTACACCCAATGTTGCTGCTGCAACTTTTGCTGCTGCCATCGAAACAGAGAGTATAGCGTTTGCACCGAAATTCTGCTTGTTTTCTGTTCCATCAGCTTTTATCATAATTCTATCAATTTCTCGCTGATTTAAAACATTTATTCCTATCAGCGCATCGGCAATTTCATTGTTTACCTTTGATACTGCTGTCTTTACACCTAAGCCGTTGTAACGGTCTTTGTCGCCGTCACGCTTTTCTACCGCTTCAAAAGCGCCCGTTGATGCACCAGACGGAACTGACGCACGAGCCACAATTCCTTCCTCTGTTATAACTGTCGCTTCCACTGTGGGATTTCCTCGGGAGTCTAAAATTTCTCTGGCATAAACATCTGCAATTTCAATATAATCCATATTTACCTCCAAAATTTGCACATAAAAAATGCACACTCTAAAGTTAGAGTGTGCATAAATGTTGAAAATTATTATTCAATTATACTTTTTCCTGTCATCTCATGAGGTTGTTCCAATTCTAAAATCTTTAGCATTGTAGGTGCAATATCTGCCAAGACGCCATCTGTACGCAAGCTGACATCTCCGCAACCTAAAACAATAAAAGGAACAGGGAATGTTGTGTGTGCAGTAAATGCTCCACTTGTGTCGGGATCAACCATTTGATCTGCGTTTCCGTGGTCCGCCGTAATTAACATGGCACCACCCATAGACAATACCTTTTCGGCCACTTTGCCAACACAGGTGTCTACTGTTTCCACTGCCTTGACAGCACAATTCATAAAGCCTGTATGACCTACCATATCACAGTTTGCATAGTTTAAAATGATAACATCCAAATCATCATTTTCTAACTTTTCCATTAGCTTGTCTGTAACTTCAAAAGCACTCATTTCAGGCTGCAAATCATAAGTTGCAACTTTAGGAGAGTTAATCAATGCCCTGTCTTCGCCCTCAGAAATCTTCTCTACACCACCGTTAAAGAAGAATGTAACATGGGCGTATTTTTCTGTTTCTGCAATTCTTAACTGCTTTTTGCCTTTTAAGCTTAAGTACTCGCCTAAAGTATTTGTTAAAATCTGAGGTTTAAAAGCAATATCAACATTGGGCATCGTTTTATCATACTGCGTCATGCATACGAAGTATGTGTTGAAAAACTTACGGTCAAATCCTGAAAAATCAGGGTCAACAATTGTTCTTGTGATTTCTCTTGCTCTGTCAGGTCTGAAGTTTGCAAAAACCACGCTGTCATTTTCTGAAATTTTACCTACAGCTTCGCCATTTTCTGTGATAACAGTAGGAACAACAAATTCGTCTGTTACATCCTCAGCATAAGAATTTGCAACTGCACAAACGCCGCAGGCAGCTGTTTCGCCTTTGCCGTTTACCATAGCGTTATAAGCCTTTTCTACTCTTTCCCAACGGTTATCTCTGTCCATAGCGTAGTATCTGCCCATAACTGTTGCAATCTTGCCAACTCCGATTTCTTTTAGTTTGTCACTCAATTCCTGCACAAAATCCTTACCTGATGAGGGAGGAACATCACGACCATCTAAAAAGCAATGAACAAAAACTTTGGTAAGACCTGCACGACGAGCAAGCTCAACTATGCCATAAATATGTGAGTTATGGCTGTGCACACCGCCGTCTGACAAAAGTCCCATAATATGAAAAGCACTGTCGTTTTTCTTGCAATTTTCTACTGCAGAAAGCAAGGCTTCGTTTTCAAAAAAATCGCCGTCAGAAATTGACTTTGTTATTCTTGTCAATTCCTGATAAACAATTCTTCCTGCACCGATATTGGTGTGACCAACCTCACTATTTCCCATCTGGCCGTCAGGAAGACCTACTGCCATACCGCTTGCCTGTAGGGTTGTGTTAGGAAACTCTTTAAAAAGCTTATCAAGATTAGGAGTTTTTGCCGCTTTTATGGCGTTACCTGTTGTTTCGGGGTTAATGCCAAAGCCGTCCATTATGCATAATAATAAAGGTTTTTTCATAATACTCTTCCTTTTCTTTAAAAAAGACTGCTCTCGCAGTCTTTTTTAATTATTTATTCCAGTTGGTAATCTTTGAAAAATCGGGAGCTTTAAGTGATGCGCCGCCGATTAAACCGCCGTCAATGTTGGGCTTTGATAAAAGCTCTGCAGCATTACCAGCATTCATACTGCCGCCGTACTGGATACGGATAGCTTCTGCTGTGGGAGCATCGTATAACTCTTCGATGCAATCACGGATAAGTGCACAAACCTCTTCAGCCTGGTCTGCTGTTGCTGTTTTTCCTGTACCAATAGCCCAGATAGGTTCGTAAGCGATAACTACTTTTTTAGCATCATCGGCACTGATTTCTGCCATATCAAGTTTAATCTGCATACGGATATGCTCTGCCATAACGCCTGCTTCTCTCTGCTCGAGTGACTCGCCGCAGCACATAATAGGTGTTATGCCTTTTTCTAAAGCTTTCTTAACCTTTTTATTTACTGTTTCGTCGGTTTCTGCAAAATATTCGCGTCTTTCAGAGTGACCGATAATAACATATTTTACACCTAAATCAAGTAACATATCAGCAGCGATTTCACCTGTGTATGCTCCGCTTTCTTCCCAGTGCATATTCTCGGCACCGACCGCAATGTTTGTACCGCATGTTAATTCTGTTGCGATTGCCAAATCAACAGCAGGTGTACAAATTACAACATCTGCATCGCTTTCCTTTACTAAAGGAATAAGTTCATTTATCAATTCCTTCGCTTGTGAAGGTGTTTTGTTCATTTTCCAGTTTCCTGCAATAATCTTTTTTCTTGCCATTTTTATGTCCTCCAATTTATGAAAATATTATTTATCTGTCAAGCAAACGATACCAGGTAGTTCTTTGCCCTCTAAATATTCGAGCGATGCACCGCCGCCTGTTGAAATGTGGCTCATTTTATCGCCTAAGCCTGCCTGGTTTACTGCTGCAACGCTGAAGTCGG
>JAZNUA010000127.1:0-12816 GCA_045592045.1 Congzhengia sp.
CATCGCAAAGACGCAAAAGCGCTGACACATCGGGTTCGTGAGGCTGAGCTGTCAGTGGGTCGCGAAAAAACAGCACAAGGTCAATCTCGTTATAAGCAATACGAGCTCCTATCTGCTGGTCGCCGCCCTGGGGACCTGATAAGAACCTATGTATATCCATACCGGTAGCATCGGCGATTAAACTTCCTGTTGTACCTGTAGCACAAAGCATATGTTTTTCTAAAATACCTTTATAAGCGATACAAAACTGTATCATAAGTTCCTTTTTTTTGTCGTGTGCAATTAGTGCAATATTCAAAACTTATCAACTCCTGATAATTTATTTTCAAAAAAATTTTCCAATATCATTTTAACATAAATAAACTTCTAAGTCTATATTTTTTTCAAAAAATACCAAATCTTTTTTTGAAAAATAAATGGCTAAATATTTATATACAGTATACATTATGTATATTGTTCAATCTGGATTTTTTCGCCGTGGAGATAGGCGATTTCCGGAACACCGGGAAGCAGTTTCTTTAAGGGTTTAACTTTTACTGTACAGGAAGCAGATGCAATGTTTAACTCTTCTGCCATCAGCTTCATAGCAACGATTACAGAATCTGTTTTTCCGTTGTAGCCGGCATGCGCCATGCCAAAAAGCGACCCCATAACAAATATATTCCCTCCGGCACAAACTTTTGCCCCCTGTTCCACATCGCCGATAATTACGATATTATGAGACGCTTCTAAAGTCTTGCCTGATTTTACAGTAGTTCTTACGAATTTTGTAATGCCCTCGTCGTCAGCAAGGTCATCTAAGGCGGAGTGTTGCTTAGGCAAAAGCTTAGGTACTTTTTCTATAAATACAACATGAGTGTTTTTGAGTCCTTCAGTCACAAAAGGGCGCAGAGAATACACCTCTGCTGCTGTAAGCACAGGACTTGTCAAAAATACCTCCAGCGTTTCTTCATTAAAAAAATCTGCACTTTCTGCGATTTTTTCTTTTAACTCTTGTGAAGCCTTATTAAAATCTGCCTCATCTATAGTTATCATTATTCCTTTAGGTGAACCTTTTAATGTTATCATTCTGTAATCCTTTCTATATTAAAATAACAGGACAAAATATCTTTTGCGACTGTTGCTGCTATATTTCCCGAACCTCCGCCTTCTATAATTGTACATACGGCGATTTGTGGGTTTTCGGCAGGGGCATATCCTATAAAAAGTCCGTTATTGTGATTTGCAATCTGGGATGTACCTGTTTTTCCTGCTACTGTAACGGGAAAATCAGAAAAAACATCCTTTGCCGTTCCGTGCTTTGTAACATAAAGCATCCCCTCTTTTATAGTTTGCATTGTTTTTGGAGAAATGTCAAGTGTATTTAAGATTTTTGGTGATGTTTTTTCTGTTTGTTCATCAAAAGTTTTTATTTCTTTCAGGATGTGGGCTTGATAAAGAGTACCGCCGTTTCCTAAAGCAGCGGTATAATTACAAAGAGCTAAAGGCGTAAAAAGGTTATCGCTCTGCCCGATAGCCGCTTGCAGAGTGTCGCCTGCGTACCAGCTGGTGCCTTTTGATTTTCGTAATTCGGGTGTTGCGACTATTCCTGTTATCTCCTCCGTTAATTCAATTCCTGTGGGGCGGTCAAGACCGAAAAGATGGGCATAATTTCCTATTGTCTTTATGCCTGTTCTGTGTCCCAGCTCGTAAAAAAAGTAATTGCAAGACACCCCTAAAGCCTCTTTAACATCTATTGTTCCGTGAGTTTTTCCTTTTTCTCTGAAAATATTACATCGAAAAATTCTGTCAAAGTACTCATATTTCCCCAAAGTTTTGATAGTCTCTTCGGGAAAAAGTGTACCACTTTCCATTGCAGCTATGGCTGTAATGGGCTTAAATGTGGAGCCTGGCTCATAAAGTCCCTGAATGCATCTGTTAAAAAACGGCTTGTTGGGATTGTTTAAAAGCTCGGTGTACTTTTCATTAAATTCAGTTATGTTATATGTGGGATTTGATGCCAGCGACAGTATTTCGCCCGTATTTACATCCATTGCCACACAAGCGCCACCCTTAGCGCCGTAGGTGTTATCAACAGCCGATTGCAATGCTTGTTCCGTCGCCTGCTGTAAGGTCAAATCAATAGTCAGAGCTACATCTTGTCCCGGTATTGGTGCTATATTCTCGCGAAAAGTCATTATGCCCTTGCTGGTATACTTTTCCTTTGCGCGAACTCCGTCTTTTCCGCGCAAAATATCCTCAAAGGCTTTTTCGGCACCCTGCTTTCCAATGTAGTCATCTTTTGAATAATTTTTGTGTGATGCATATTCTTCGGCACTTATAATACCGCAACGCCCCAAAAGATGTACTGCTGTCTGGGGATAAAAATATTGTCTTATAGGCTGAGTGATGATTTTGGCGCAGGGATATTTTTCGGGAGCTTCTTTGATTTTTGTAACCCAATCGCTTTGAGCATCCTCCGAAAAAACATAGGGGTTATTATACGAAAAATCCTTGTCCTGCATATCCTTAAGCAATTCCTGGTAGGTTATATTTTTAAGGGATGAAAGATTTTTTGCCGTAACAGCCACAAAAGAATCCTCACCTTTTTCTATCAGGATTATATAGCCTTTGCGGTTTCCTGCCAGAACCACGCCGTTGCGGTCTGTTATTCTACCTCTTTCTGCAGGGTCACGACTTGTAAGTGAAAGCATTTGAGTGATGGTTTTTTGTGCTTCCTGTCCGCACATCGCCTGAAGATAAAAAAGTCTGCTGAAAATAAGCGCAAAAAACCCCCCAACCATAACATATATAACAAAAAAACGAGTATTTTTCAAAATCTCAACCTCTTTAAAGCATTGTAAACCGACAGAGCAATTATTCCACCCGTAGCTGACATAACAATGGTGCTTCCAACAAAATAAACCGACATTGTTATGGTTTTAAAATTTACCCACTCAACTATAAAAAATGCTGTGCGCACAATGAAACTTACCAAAAATCCCACAAGAACAATCCATATCCCCTTTAAATGCAAAAATATTTCCCTGCACCATACACACCCTAAGGATATGTACAGATAAAGCAGCGCGCAAAAAGGAGCTGAAAGGGATGCCATATCACACAAAAGTCCGCACAGTGATGAAAAAACAACACTTTTAGGACTGTGGTCATACAGGGAAAAACCAATGCAAAATCCTGCAAAAAGCCAAGTGGAAAAGTAAGCATCAATCCCCAAAAATACATAGCATACTATAAAAATTCCCAGATACTTTATGAATTTTACCGATTTTTCTCTCATGACTACCTCGTGATAATTGTTACTGTGCGGATTTTCCCCAAATCAACCTCTGTTTTTAAGACTTTTGTACTGCCTGTGAGTGCTATTTTTCCAACAGTTAAGCCCTCGGGATAAATATCTGACAAGCCTGATGTCACAATATGTGTGTTGGGAGTGGTACTTGCGTCTTCATAAAAAAAAGAAATCTCGCACATATTTTTTCTAAAAAGTCCAAGATTTCCTGTAATTATTCCTGTGTCAGAATTTTCGCTCATTATGCCAGTTGTTGTATTTGGTGCAGTGATTGGTAAAATGTAGGAGTATTTGTTGTAAACATCGTAAACTCTTCCCACCAAAGCGTTTCCCCATATTGCAATGTGGTCCTTTTTTACTCCATGGTCTGAGCCTTTATCTATTATTAAATAATAGTCTCCGTTTTGACACAGACTTATAATTTCCCCATGGGTTATGACCTTGTAGTTGTTGTTATTGCGCAATCCCAACGCCTGGCGAAGACGATTGTTTTCCTCCTGCAAAATTTGGTTTTTTGAAGCTTGGTAGCTTTGCTGGGACAACTGTTTTTTTAACTGCTCATTTTCATATTGAACTGACTTAGTATTGGCTGTAAAATTTGCAAAGGAGGTTTTCAAATTTCCAAAAATATTCAATGAAACCTCTCTATATTCTCTTCCGTAAGCTATTGATATAAGCATTATAAAAAAAGTAAATAAAAATATAAAAACAACCGATTTTTTCATATACCCTTACCTACGACCTCACAACCGCCGAGAGATGCACATTCAAAAGGATTTTCGCAAAGGTGTGCAGGAAGACGCACTGTTTCTTCTATAAATTTATCAAGCCCTGTAAGATTAGATGCTCCGCCGCACATTACCATCCCTCGCTGCATTAAATCGCAGGTAAGCTCAGGAGGGGTTTGAGATAAAACTGCCTTTATCACTTCTGCGATTTTTATAAGGACAGGGTAAATCGCTTCCCTCACATCAGAACTTTTTACTTCTATTTCTCTGGGTAATCCACTTGTTGCATCTCTGCCCGTGACAAAAACTGACCTTTCAGGGTCTTTTGCGTGTGCCGAGCCTATTTTAATTTTAATGTCTTCGGCTGTTTTTCTGCCAAGAAGTATTCCGCAATTTTCTTTGATATATTCAATTATGCAGTCATCCATTTTCTGACCGGCATATGATGAACTTTTTGAAACTACAACTCCGCCAAAGGAAACTACTGACACGGTGGTTTTTCCTCCGCCTACATCTAAAATCATATTACCTACGGGACTTTTTATATCTATTCCTGTTCCTAAGGCTGAGGAAAGTGAGGTGTCCTGAGTGTATGCACTTTTTGCACCGGAACGAGAGACAACCTCGGCAAGCATATGCTTTTCTACTTCTGTTAAGCCTTGAGGAATACAGACGGTAGCTTTGGGTCGTATAGCACTTTTTGGGCAGGCTATATCCAAAAAACACCTGAGCATAGCACAGGTGATGTCAAAATCAGAAATAATCCCGTTTTTTATAGGTGAAGTTACACAAATATCCATAGGTGCTCTGTCTAAGAGTGCTTTTGCATCAACGCCCACTGCCACAACTTGCTTATTCTTCAAGTCTATGGCAACAACAGATGGCTGGTTTAATATAACTCCTTTGTTTTTTTCTGATATTACGGTATTTGATGTTCCTAAATCAATGCTTATGTGCTTCACTATATTCCTCCTCATAGATAATATGTAAAGCACAAAAAATTAAAATATGTTAAATTCTTTTTTCAATACTGAGTATAGCTTTTGTAAGGGAAGTCCCACTACATTAAAATAGTCTCCCTCAATTTTTTCAATGAATTTTCCGCCTTTGCCCTGTATAGCATAGCTTCCTGCTTTGTCACAGGTTTCGCCGGTTTTTATATATTCGTAAATTTCATCGTCTGTCAGGCGAGCAAATTTAACCTTAGTTTCTACATAAAAGCTTTCCGATTTACAGCTTTTATTATCTAAAACAGTTACGCCTGATATTACGCTGTGCCACTTATCAGACAGTGATTTAAGCATATTATATGCCGCCTCGTCATCTTCAGGCTTACCCATAATTTTTCCGTCAGACACAACAATAGTGTCAGCACCTATAATAAGTGCGTGAAAATCTATATGCTTTGCAACGGCAGCGGCTTTTTTCAAGGACAGAGACTCTGCTATAAAATATGGTGGCAACTCGAGGTCTGTAGTCTCGTCGGCATCACTTACCATAATCTTAAAAGGAATATCCAATAACGACAATATTTCTTTTCTTCTGGGTGATTGGGAAGCCAATATAATTTCCATCTGTTTTTCTCCTTTATTTTGTGTTTTTAAATAAATTTTATTCAACGCCGCGGTAAAAATGTCCTCGTGTTATGCGGTCAAAAACCCCATTTGGTGTTTTTCCGGAAATGGCATCAATGTATGCTGCAATAACCTGCTTTGTTTCGGTGGGGGTTTCTGTTGTGAATTTCAGCCTTATAGCATCAACATTTAATGATAATAAATCCCCACCCTTATCTGCCATATATATGGGAACACTGTTTAGAACAATATTTCTGCAATTTTCGCAAATGATAGGGAATCGCTCGCCTTTTCTGTCGGACAGACTAAACACGCCACCTTTTTCAGAACACATTTTGAAAGATTTTATTACGCAGTTTTCCATAACCATTACTGGCAATCTTCCGTAAGCTATAACCTCTGTGGGAACTGCGGTGGCACTTGTTATCTCTTTAATTTCCTTTATGTTCAGCTCGGGAGACAGCGTCACACGCTTAAAGCCTGAGTCTTCAAGGACCTGACAGGTGTAAGAATTTGTAACATTTAATCTTTCTCCGCCATAAAGCTCCTTTTTATCATCTATCTGACCTATATTCTGAACCATTATTTTTTCTGATTTTATGGTTGTGGTTTCTCCCTCTTTTTTTACTGCTGGACACATTGTAAAAGCTGCTTCTGATTTTTTTGATAATTCGTATGAGGAAATAATCTCAAAATCTCCCATACTGAGTGCTGCATCTTTTTGTTCGTTTGTGGAAACCTCGATAACAATTTTTGGAACAGACCTCTTTCTGTATACGGGGGTCTTTTTGGGTATTTCTTTAGGGATTTTTTTGTAGGAATTACAGATTTGTTCTTCCAGATTTTCGCAAACTGTTCGTCTAAGAGCGTTAATCGAAGAAACTGGAACAAAAGGATTTCCGCTATAATTTATCTGTATATCTTCTGCGAAAAATGCCGTATCGCCCAGTTTTTCCAGTTGTTTTTTAGCGCGGCTTTCATCGAAGGGTTTTCTGGCTTCTTCCGGCGCATCGCCAAAAGCCTCTGCAAAAAAACCGCAGCTTTCGGCACGAAGCAGAAGCTTTTTGCCCACCTTTGCAACCATAGTCATATTAAGGGGGCGTTTTTTTGATAAATCTTCTTCTTTGACGGCTACAACGCTGGTTCTTTCTGCTGAAATCTTGCCTGATGTGGCATAATCCATCATTTTTTCAAACTGTCTGCCGTGAAAATAACCTAGGCTGCTTCCGCCGCGAGAAAAAAACGAAAGAGTTGTGTCAATTTCTTCTTGCGTTATTTTTCCCAAAATTGCCTTTTTGTAAAGCGCAGTCACCGCCGCTGTATATTCGGGGGATTTCATTCGTCCTTCAATCTTTAATGAATCTGCTATCCCGCCAAGCTCGGAGAGCTTTTCTGCCAGGCAAATATCCTTCAAAGAAAGTAAAGGCATATTTTCACTAACTGCCTTGCCGTCTTTTAAAAGAGTGTAGCTCAATCTGCAAGGCTGCGCACAAAGTCCACGATTGCCCGACCTGCCACCGATAACAGATGACATAAGGCACTGTCCTGACCAGCTCATACAAAGAGCTCCGTGAACAAAGGCTTCTAATTCTATGTCGGTGTTTTCTTTTATTGATTTTAGTTCTTTTATGCCAAGCTCGCGGGCAAGCACCACACGGTTTGCTCCTGATTTTTTGGCGTAATTTACCGCATCTGCTGAAGCTATGGTCATCTGTGTTGAAGCATTGATAAAAATTTCGTCTGACAGTTGGCGTACCACGCTCATAAGACCTAAATCCTGTATTATTATGCCATCTACGCCTGATTTTATTAAAAATTTTACATATCTGACCGCTTCGTCAAACTCTGTTTCTTTAATTAAAATATTTACAGCTACATAGAGCTTTGCCCCGTGCAAATGACAAAAATTTGCCGCATCAACTATCTCTTCATCTGTGAAATTTTTTGCGTTTCTTCTGGCAGAAAAATGTGAACCGCCGATATACACGGCATCAGCGCCTGCACGAATAGCATAAACGAGACATTCATAATTTCCTGCGGGGGACAGCAACTCCATATTTACACCTCTTGATAAAATTCTACGATTGTATAATATCACAAAAATATGAATAATAAATTACATTTACTTTAATTTTAAATTTCAAGGAATTTCTGCTTGATTTTGTGCTGAAAATTTGGTATACTAATTAAAATAAATAAAATTACTGATAATATATTTACACATACATACGAAAGGGGTAAAAAGATGAACAAAGTTATTAAAGAAGGGCTTACATTTGATGATGTATTGTTAGTTCCTCAAAAATCAGAAGTAACACCCGATATGATTAACCTAAAAACCCGCCTTACAAAGAATATTACGCTTAATGTTCCCTTGATGAGTGCGGCAATGGATACTGTTACGGAATCAGCTATGGCGATTGCCGTTGCCCGTGAAGGCGGTATCGGCGTAATTCACAAAAATATGACCATTGAGGCTCAGGCAACAGAGGTTGATAAGGTTAAACGCTCAGAACACGGTATTATCACAGACCCTTTCTATCTTTCGCCTGACCATACATTAGAAGAAGCAGACAGGCTAATGGGAAAATATAAAATCTCAGGTGTGCCAGTTTGTGAAAACGGAAAGCTTACAGGTATCATTACCAACAGAGACTTGCGTTTTGAAGAAGATTTTTCAAGAAAAATCGGAGAAGTTATGACAAAGGAGAACCTCATCGTTGCGCCCGAAGGCACAACGCTGGCTCAGGCACAGGAAATTCTTCGTCGCCACAAGATTGAAAAATTGCCCATCGTTGATGTTAATGGTGCATTAAAAGGTCTTATAACAATCAAAGATATAGAAAAAAGTGTAAAATACCCCAACGCAGCGAAAGACTCAAACGGCAGACTTTTGGTTGCCGCTGCTATCGGAGTAACAAAGGATATTTTAGAACGAGCAGGTGCATTGGTTGCAGCTCAGGTTGATGCTTTGGTTTTGGACTCTGCACACGGACACAGTAAAAACATTTTAGAAGCAGTCAAATTAGTCAAAAAGACATTCCCTGAGATTTCTTTAATTGCAGGCAACATTGCAACAGGCGAAGCTGCCGAGGATTTGATTAAAGCAGGAGCAGACGCTATTAAAGTTGGTATTGGACCAGGTTCTATTTGTACCACACGAGTTGTGGCAGGTATCGGCGTTCCTCAGATTACGGCTATTAACGATGTTTATCAGGTTGCTGCAAAATACGATATTCCTGTTATCGCTGACGGCGGCATTAAATATTCAGGCGATTTGCCTAAAGCAATCGCTGCAGGTGCCAATGTAATTATGGTTGGCAGCTTACTTGCAGGTTGTGAAGAAAGCCCCGGAGATGAAGAACTTTACCAGGGCAGAAAGTTTAAAGTTTATCGTGGTATGGGTTCTATGGCTGCTATGGAAGTTGGTTCAAAGGACAGATACTTCCAGACAAATACCAAAAAGCTCGTTCCCGAGGGTGTAGAAGGTCGCGTGCCGTACAAAGGCCCTGTTGCAGATGTGATTTATCAGTTGATGGGAGGACTCAGAGCGGGTATGGGTTACTGCGGCACTCCTACTGTTGAAGATTTAAAAGAGCGCGGTAAATTTATAAAAATTACATCAGCTGGTCTTATTGAAAGCCATCCCCACGATATTTCAATTACAAAAGAAGCTCCTAACTACAGCCAATTATAAAATGTTTAAAAATTATTACGCCTTATCTGCCCATAGGTAAGGCGTAAATTAAATACATTGTGGGCAGAAAGGTCCTTATATGAAAAAATATAATGACGAGAGTATCAAGTCGCTAAAAGGTGCCGACCGTGTAAGAAAACGCCCCGGAGTTATTTTCGGCTCTGACGGCATTGACGGTTGCGAACATTCTTTTTTTGAGATTTTATCCAACTCAATAGACGAAGCTCGTGAAGGTTACGGCAAAGAAATAGAAATAACTCGTTTTGCCGATAAATCCATAGAAGTAAAGGACAACGGCCGTGGTATCCCTATGGGTTATAACGACCACGAAAAGCGATACAACTGGGAGCTTGTTTTTTGTGAAATGTATGCAGGCGGAAAGTATAATAACGACACCGACGGCAACTATGAATACAGTCTTGGTTTAAATGGCCTGGGCACTTGTGCCACTCAGTACAGTTCATCTTATATGGATGTAACGGTTCTTCGCGATGGCAAAAAATACTCCATGCATTTTGAAAAGGGTAATCCCGTAGGTGACCTTACAACAGAAGATGTACGAGGGAAAAAGACAGGCACAACAATTCGCTGGCGTCCTGATACTGAGGTGTTTACAGACATAAATATTCCTTTGGAATATTTTGAAGATGTGCTGAAGAAACAGGCGGTTGTAAATGCGGGTCTTAAGTTTATTTTATACAATCAGACCCCTGATGGATGGGATATTAAGGAATTCTGCTACGAAAAAGGCGTTGTGGATTATATCGAAGAAGTTTCAAACGGAAAAGAGTTCACACCCGTGTTCACATTTGAAACACAGCGTCGCGGTCGTGACAGAGAGGACAAGCCTGATTACAATGTAAAAATGCAGTTTGCCTTTTGCTTTAACAACGAAATCAATATGCTTGAATATTATCACAATTCAAGCTTTTTAGAGCATGGCGGTTCTCCTGACAGAGCAGTAAAAAGTGCTTTTGTTGCATCTATTGACAAGTTCTTAAAATCTGCCAATAAGTACAATAAAAACGAATCAAAAATAGGGTTTGTGGATGTAGCAGACAGTCTTATTTTAGTTTCTAATTCGTTTTCAAACATAACCAGCTACGAAAACCAAACAAAAAAATCAATAACAAACAAGTTCATTCAGGAAGCTATGACGGATGTTTTAAAAGAACAGCTGGATGTGTATCTGATTGAAAATAAAGAAGCGGCAGAAAAAATCGCAAATCAGGTTTTAATTAACAAAAGAAGCCGTGAAAGTGCTGAAAAAACAAGAATTGCGGTCAAGAAAAATCTGACGGGTGCAGTTGATATGACAAATCGTATCAACAAATTTATAAACTGCCGTACAAAAGACATAGAAAGAAGAGAAATCTACATCGTTGAGGGTGACTCAGCTTTGGGCTCCTGTAAAAAAGGCAGAGATGCAGAGTTTCAGGCGATAATTCCCGTAAGAGGTAAAATTTTAAACTGCTTAAAAGCAGACTATGCAAAAATATTTAAAAGTGAGATAATCACAGATTTAGTTCGTGTGCTGGGTTGTGGTATAGAGATAAAATCAAAGCACGCAACTAAAGATATGACAACTTTTGATCTTGATAATCTTCGTTGGAGCAAGATTATTATATGTACTGACGCCGATGTTGACGGCTACCAGATAAGAACTCTTATTCTTACTATGATTTATGTCCTAATGCCTACTTTAATAAAAGAGGGCAAGGTTTATATTGCTGAATCTCCTCTGTTTGAAATAACTTGTGGCAAGGATACATTCTTTGCATTTAATGAGCAGGAAAAACAGGAGATTATTGAGTCTTTAGGAAATAAGAAATATAAAATTCAGCGCTCTAAGGGTCTTGGCGAAAACGAGCCTGAAATGATGTGGCAAACCACAATGAATCCCGAAACACGCAGGTTGATTCGTGTAACATACGACGATGCAGAAAAAACTGCCGAGATGTTCGATGTGTTATTAGGTGATAAGCTTCAGGAAAGAAAAGATTTCATTGCAGAGTTCGGACATAACTTCTTAGACCTTGCAGATATAAGCTAAATAAATTTTAAAAAACCGCACCGATGGTGCGGTTTTTTAAAAGTGTGCAGCAACTCCGAAGCAAAGTATTTAACTATTATAAATTAAAAAAGTGCGTAAAGCAAAAGCCTTACGCACTAAAAACGCAATGCTCCGGTTTTTGCGACAAAACTTAAGATACTGGTGTGTATGCTTAAAAGAGCATGCATTTTTATCAATAGATAGAAAAATACACACCTAATATCCCATATAAAGTTTTGTCGCAGCTACATTATATCACCATTAATTAAAAAAATCAAGAAAATTTAAAAAAAGCACTTGACTTTATTACTTTAATGTGTTAAAGTATGTATTGTACTTAATAAAATTTGTTTTTAAAACAGAAGGAGATTAAAAAATGAAGAAAATTTTAGCACTTATTTTAACATTAGTAATGGCAGTATCTTTAGTTGCCTGTGGCGGTACAACAAGCAGTCCGGCAGGAGACGAAAAAGATGTTGCAACAAGCAGCTATTCAAACTTAGGTGTTGCTTTAGAGCTCACATCAGAAGAATACGGTATCGGTTTCAGAAAGGGTTCTGACCTTACAGATATTGTAAATGGTTACATTAAAGAATTAAACGATGACGGCACACTTCCTGCTCTTGCTGAAAAGTACGAATTAGCTCTTGCTCCCATGGATGCAGAAGCAACAAATGAAGCAACAGTTAAAGATTTAGACTACATAAAGGCAAACGGCAAGTTAGTTATCGGTATCACAGATTACGCTCCCATGAACTACAAAGACGATGCAGGTAACTGGACAGGTTTTGACACAGAATTCGCTATCGCAGTTTGCGAAAAATTAGGTGTGGAAGCTGAATTTGTAGAAATCGAATGGGACAGCAAGTTTATTGCTTTAGAGTCTAAGGCTATCGACTGTATCTGGAACGGTATGACAATTTCTGAAGAAGTATTAAAGAACACAAGCTGTTCAATGGCATATGTTAAGAATGCACAGGTTGTTGTAATGGCAAAAGACAAGATTGATGAGTACAAGACAGCAGAAGATATGAAAGACTTAGTATTTGCAGTTGAAGCAGGTTCTGCGGGCGCTACAGCAGCAGAAGACAACGGTTTTGAATATGTTGAAGTAACAGCTCAGACAGATGCAATTTTAGAAGTAAACAGCGGTGCATGTGATGCATGTATTATTGATATCACAATGGCGAACGCAATGCTTAAATAATTTTGACTTATAATTTTACAAATTTGAGCAAAAGGCAGCAGGCAAAGCTTGCTGTCTTTGCTTGGCGTAAGGAATGGTTTTTGATATGTTTACAGAAGTAACTCTAAAGTTGCTGGAAGGCTTCGGAACTACTCTTGAAATATTTGTACTGACGCTTGTTTTTGCTTTGCCTTTAGGACTTATTATCAGCTTTGGCTCTATGAGTAAGTTCTGGCCACTTAAGTGGCTCACCAAGGGTATAGTATGGATTATCAGAGGAACGCCT
>JAZNUA010000128.1:0-3860 GCA_045592045.1 Congzhengia sp.
TCATATGGGACACGCATTAGATGAAACCTTACAGGATATTTTAATAAGATACAAGCGTATGGCAGGCTATAATGCGCTTTGGGTGCCGGGCACAGACCACGCAGGTATCGCAACACAGGTAAAAGTAGAAGAAGTACTTAGAAAAGAAGAGGGTTTGTCCCGTTACGACTTAGGTCGTGAAAAATTTGTTGAGCGTGTATGGGATTGGAAAAAGCTCTACGGTTCAAGAATTATAAATCAGTTAAAGAAGCTTGGCTCTTCTTGTGACTGGACAAGAGAACGCTTTACGATGGATGAAACATTATCAAAGGCTGTTCGTGAGGTCTTTGTTTCATTATACGAAAAAGAGCTTATATATCAGGGTAACAGAATTATCAACTGGTGTCCTAAGTGTATTACGGCTCTATCCGACGCCGAAGTAGAATACGCTGAACAGGCAGGTCATTTCTGGCACATTAAATACCCGATTAAAGATTCTGACGGTTTCGTTGAAATTGCAACAACAAGACCTGAAACAATGCTTGGTGATACTGCTGTAGCTGTTCATCCTGACGATGAAAGATACAAGGATTTAGTTGGCAAAATGTTGATTTTACCTTTGGTTGGCAGAGAAATTCCCGTTGTTGCAGATGAATATGTTGATAAAGAATTCGGTACAGGCTGTGTTAAAATCACACCTGCACACGACCCCAATGACTTTGAAGTTGGCAAACGCCACAATTTAGAAGTAATTAAAGTATTAAACGACGACGCTACGATTAACTCTTACGGCGGTAAATATGAAGGTATGGACCGCTATGAAGCAAGAAAACAGATGGTAGCGGATTTGGAAGAACAGGGCTACTTAGTTAAGGTTAAAGACCACACCCATAATGTTGGTCAGTGTTACCGTTGCGGTACTACTGTTGAGCCTATCACATCTAAGCAATGGTTCGTTAAAATGCAACCTTTAGCCGAAAAGGCATTAGATGTTGTAAAAGACGGAACTGTTAAATTTGTTCCGGATAGATTCAGTAAAACATATATCAACTGGATGGAAAATGTACACGACTGGTGTATTTCCCGTCAGCTTTGGTGGGGACACAGAATTCCTGCATTTTACTGTGAAGATTGCGGAGAAACTACGGTTTCCCGTGAAGACATTACATCTTGCCCTAAGTGTGGCGGAAAAGTAAAGCAAGACGAAGATGTTTTGGATACCTGGTTCTCATCAGCTCTTTGGCCGTTCTCAACACTTGGTTGGCCTGAGCGTACTGAGGATTTAGAGTACTTCTACCCCACAAGCGTACTTGTTACAGGATACGACATTATATTCTTCTGGGTTGCAAGAATGATTTTCTCTGCTATGGAGCATATGGATAAAGAACCCTTCCGTCATGTTTTAATTCACGGTCTTGTTCGTGATGCTCAGGGCAGAAAAATGTCCAAATCTTTGGGCAACGGCGTTGACCCATTGGAAGTTATTGAAGAATTTGGCGCTGATGCGTTAAGATTTACACTCGCTACAGGCAATTCTCCCGGTAACGATATGCGTTACTCTGTTGAAAAGGTTACGGCGAGCAGAAACTTCGCAAACAAAATCTGGAACGCTTCTCGTTTTGTGCAGATGAATTTGCACATAGACAAGCTGTGTGTTCCTGAAAATCTTGCTATTGAAGATAAATGGATTTTAACAAAGTATAACAAATTGGTAGAAGAAGTTACAGATAACTTAGAAAAATTTGAGCTTGGTGTAGCTGTTGCAAAGCTTTATGACTTTATATGGGATGTATTCTGCGACTGGTACATTGAACTTGTAAAGCCTCGCCTTTACGACGAAAATGACCCTTCTAACGAAACTGCACAGTATATACTTTCTTATGTGCTTTCAAATACATTGAAGCTATTACATCCATTTATGCCCTTTATAACAGAGGAAATTTGGTTATCACTCCCCCACGAAGGTGAAAGCATCGTAATTTCCGATTGGCCGAAAGCTGACAGCGCTCTTAACTTCCCCAAGGAAACAGAGCAAATGGAAATGATTATGAATGCCGTTAAAGCTGTAAGAAACAAGCGTGCGGAAATGAATATTCCTCCATCAAAGAAAGCAAGTATGGTAATCGTTACTGACAAAGCCGATGTATTTACTTTGGGCACAGTTTTCTTTGAAAAATTGGCAAGCGCTTCATCTGTTACAATCGCTCCTGATATGTCGGGAGTTGACGAAAACAGCGTGGCAGTTATCGTTGACGGAGCACAGATTTATATGCCTATGGGCGAGCTTGTAGATGCTGAAAAAGAAATCGCACGACTTTTGGATGAAAAGAAAAAGCTTCTTTCAGAAATCAAGCGTGTTGAAGGAAAGCTGTCAAATGAGGGCTTTGTAGCTAAGGCTCCCGCTCAGGTTGTAGAAGAAGAAAAAGCAAAAGGCGAAAAATACAAGCAAATGTTAGAAAGCGTAGAAGAAAGCCTGAAGGCTTTTGGTGCGTAACTAATGCGTAATTAAGGAGGTAAAATTATGGCTGAAAATATAAACAATATCCCCGAAGAAGAGGCAGAAGGCATCGTTACAATGATAAACGAAGACGGTGAAAAGCACGACTTTTTGCATCTCGATTCTTTCGAATTTAACGGCGAAACCTATGTTGTTTTGCTTCCTGCTGATGAGGGCGATGAGGACTGCGAAGAGGTTTTGATTTACACACTTATAGTGGAAGAAGACGGCTCTGAAACCTTAATGCCTATTGATGATGAAGCAGAGCTTGATATGGCTTTTGAAGAATTCAAAAACCGTATGAGCGACGAATATGATTTTGAGTAAAATCATATATATTTTCTGCAGAATCTGTAAAAAGATGATTTCTATAGAGTGACTGTTTTTTTAAAACAGTCACTCTATTTTTTAACAATTTGAAAATATTATGTTTTTTACTTGAAAAGGATAAATACTTTTATTATAGTATAAACTAATAACAAGGAGGTATGTGTATATGAAAAGCAAAATAAGCGTTTTTTTAATTGATGCAAAAAATGAAATCAAAAATCACAAGGTTAAATTTGTGGTTTATTTAATCTTGCGTCTTTTTGTAATTGCTTCACTTATTTCAGCATTTGTAAGACACCAATACGAAAACGCCTTTGTATGTGTATTATGTCTGGTGTTGTTTTTGGTGCCGACCTTTATCGAAAAGCAATTAAAGATTGACTTGCCATCAACCTTGGAAGTTATCATTTTGCTTTTTATTTTCTCAGCTGAAATTTTGGGGGAGATACATAACTATTATGGAAAAGTTCTCGGCTGGGACACCATTTTACACACTATTAACGGGTTTTTGTTTGCCGCTTTTGGATTTTCCTTATTAGATATAATTAACAGAAATTCCAAATTTAAATTTCAGCTTTCTCCATTTTATCTGGCAGTGGTTGCGTTTTGCTTTTCTATGACAATCGGCACTTTGTGGGAGTTTGGGGAGTTTGCCTGCGATATGTTTTTAAAAACCGATACCCAAAAAGACTTTATCATTAACAGCATTTCCTCCGTAAAGCTTAATCCGGACGGCGCCAATGTGCCGGTAGTTATAAATAATATTAGTCAAACATCAGTTAACGGTGCGAATTTAGACATTAACGGATATTTGGATATCGGACTTATAGATACTATGAAAGACCTTATTGTAAATTTTGTAGGCGCGGTCGTTTTTAGTATTATTGGCTTTTTCTACATTAAAAACCGTGGTAAAGGCGAATTTGCAAAGCTGTTTATACCTGTTATTGACGAAGATAAAGAATAGCTTAAAATTGATACATAAAAAGCGTGATGAGTGCTTGCAAGCACTCATCACGCTTTTTATGTATCAATTTTAAGCTATTCTTTATCT